>DATKKU010000020.1:0-27442 GCA_035542755.1 Binatia bacterium
TTCGTAAATTACTCATCAGTAATTTACCTTCAGCTTTAGCTCGCTTCCTCCTCCCAAAAATGCGATTCGCTTCAGATCTCGCATTTTTGATAAAACTAATTGGTCTGGAACAGATGCTAGTTTACCAAAAACAGGGGTAAATTAAAAGTATCCGGATGTTATACTTTTATCTGTTAAATACTTGCCACCTTAGCTCAGTTGGCTAGAGCACCGCTTTCGTAAAGCGGGGGTCTGGGGTTCAAGTCCCCAAGGTGGCTCCATCGTCGGAATCGGGCACCGGCTTTCATAAGCGCGTTTAACTTGCTTATTGCAGCCTCGGCTCGCTTCCTCCTCTCAATTTTATAAAAACCTGCGGCAATGCGTGTTTTTATAAAATTGGCAAACGTGCTTGGCCCGCACTTAAAAAGACCGAGCGAGTGTATTTCAATGGCAGAATATGACCTTCCCAAGGTCGAGACGCGGGTTCGATTCCCGCCACTCGCACCACGCAAAAGCCCGAGCTTTGGTCCTGAAGTATTTACCAATGACAAGAGATAAATACTTCAGGACTTTATGCTCGGCTCTTGCTTCTTTGATTCACGAATCCTCCCAGATGAATCGGGGTAGAACCTCTGATATTAACAATGTAGAATAGAGCATAGTTTATGGACATACAAAAGAAATTTCTGCATGACCGGGTAGTACTTGGTCTGGTCACTCTGATTTCAATGCTAACGGTCATCGGTATCAGTCTGGTTTTGATTCGTTTTGACGCTTCTCGCAATCCGACCACCACAGTCGCATACCGTTCTAATATAACCGGGGCTCAATATCAAAGCGGCAAACCTATTGATATCTATAGTTTGGCTCTTTTTATGCTGCTTAGTGCCGTAGTTGCAATTGCGCTTAGCAACCAAGTCTACGTAGTCCGCCGCTACCTGGCAGTTTTTATTCTAGCCGCCCAAGTCTTCTTAATAGTTATGGCAATAATTGTCTCTAACGCACTTATTTCACTGCAATAACAAATGATTGGTAAATAATGCGCTCTATTGAAATCCCGCAGCCCGAAGACCGTGATTGGCGCTATCGCATTTTTGAAATTCTGCCCGGACTAATTACCTGGTTTATTTTACTGCTACCGGTTGTCCTTAGCATTATCAGTCCCAAACTGGCAGCTTATTTTATTATCGCTTATCTGCTCCTTTGGTTCGTACGGGCAGTTGGGCTTGATATTCGCTCGCTTCAGGGCTGGCAACTTATGAAAGAACACCGTAACATGCCGTGGCAAAAACTTAATAGCGACCTAGAAGAGCTTGTAGTTAGGTTTGAGGGTGCTCCTAAATGGCATGCCCGAAACCTGGCCCGCGTTAAAGAGTACATGCTGCACAGTCGCACCAAGCCCAGCGAGGTAGTTCACGTTGTTATGATTGCTGCCTATAACGAGTCTAAAGACGTACTGGGCCCAACCCTCAAATCGGTTCTGAACTGCGACTACGATATGAAAAAGCTCATAGTGGTGTTTGCATACGAAGGCCGCGACGGCGCGCGGTCAGAAGCCGCCGTAAAAGAGCTTGTTGGTGAGTACAAAACTAAATTTATGCACATTATGGCCGTCAAACATCCGGTAACACCCGGCGAGGTAAGGGGCAAGGGCGGCAATATAACTTACGCTGCCCGCCAACTGCAAGTCTATCTGGAAAAGCGCAAAGTAGACCCGGCCAAGGTTTTGGTCACCACTCTGGACGCTGACAACCGTCCTGACAAGCAATATTTTGCGGCCCTTACGTATACTTTTTGTTCTACCGAGGAACCAAAGTATGCCTCATACCAACCGATACCGATGTACACCAACAATATCTGGGATGCCCCGGCCCCAATGCGAGTGATTGCCACTGGCAATTCCTTTTGGAATATTGTGCTCTCAATGCGGCCCCACATGCTTAGAAATTTTTCATCGCACGCTCAGCCGATGAATGCTCTTATAGACACCGATTTTTGGAGCGCCAGAACCATTGTTGAAGACGGTCACCAATACTGGCGTACCTGGTTTCGCTATGACGGCAAGCACGAGGTTTATCCTATCTACGTGCCTATTTATCAGGATGCGGTCTTAAGTTTTAGTTACCGTAAAACTATCAAAGCTCAATTTGTGCAGATTAGGCGTTGGGCCTGGGGCGCTTCTGATGTGTCTTATGTGGCCTATACAGGCTTTTTTAAGCCCAATAACATCCCGCGCTATAAAATCTGGCCAAAGTTCCTAAGACTGCTAGAAGGGCACATTAGCTGGTCTACAGCGCCTCTTTTAATAGCCCTTGCCGCGTTAACGCCCTTTTTGCTGAACCCGCAGAGTTATATAGCCAATGAGTTACCCCAGGTGGCTTCCAGGATTCAGCAGCTAGCTTTAGCCGGTATACTTGTTACTCTATTTCTAAGTTTCCAGATTCTACCGCCCAAACCAGAGCGTTATAAGCGTCATCGTAGCCTGTGGATGGTGTTGCAATGGGTATATCTGCCGTTTACCACTATTATCTTTAACTCTTTTGCGGCAATCTATTCTCAAACCCGGCTAATGTTTGGCCGCTATATGGGCAATTTCGACGTTACTGACAAGGCCGTCAAGAAGTAAATTGGGTCTGCAGCGAAGGGTGTTCCAGGACAAACCTTTGCCAAGCTCGCTTGCTAAATGATTTTAGAACTTTTCCGGCGGTCCGGCTGATGTAGCTAGTATCTACAAGAGGGAAATCTGGTGCTAACAGTAGTTTTTGTGTAACCGTGTTAGTAATCTCGCGGGCTTCCTCGTAGCATTTTTTTCTATCCTGCAGCGACAGCAGAACCTCTGTAAAAAGTATGTTGTTGTCGTAGGGCCTGAGGGTGCCGTTTGACCGAACTCTGATTACTCCAGTTAAATCAGCCGCCTCGTGAGTAGTGAATAGGGCTGAACACTCCTGGCAGCGCCGGCGTCGCCACACCTGATTATTTCGTTTTTGGCGTCGGCTATTTATAACCTGCGTTTCTGAGCCACAATATAGACAAACCATGACAACATATTGTCATAACGCTTGAGTAAAAACCAGTGGATAAACTACATATTTTCGGGGTAGAAGTCATACTTGTCTCTGTAAAATGGCACAAAAAAACCGACTTTCATCATTTGAAAGTCGGCAATTTAGTTTTTTAGACGGTACCGGGGGTCGAACGAACTCTTCTAATCCTGTTTGTGACTGGCTTTACACCAGTAATTTCTTCGTAAAAAAGCTTAAATTCCTCAAGCGGCCCACCAATCTTCTTGGTACTCAAACTCAAACCTCACTATTAACCTGAATAAGTTATCACTGCTCGGACTAAATGTCAATCACTGGTACAATGGCACGTGATGCCGAAAAGTCACTTTCAACAGATTAAAGTAGGGGCCAAAGGTGCCAGAAGCGGTAGTTTAAAAACTCGCCGCGGGGTGGTGGACACGCCCTTTTTCATGCCAGTAGCAACCCGCGGGGCAGTTAAGGGTTTAGAGCCAAGTCAGGTCGCCGCTACCGGGGCCCAAGTACTATTGGCCAACACCTACCATCTTCATTTGTCGCCGGGAGAGAAAGTTATCAAAAAACTGGGTGGTTTACATCAATTTACTGGTTGGAGGGGGGCAATGCTGACCGATTCTGGCGGGTTTCAGGTCTTCTCACTATCAAAAGTCCGCGAAATAACAGAGGACGGGGTAACCTTTAAAGACCCTAAATCCGGCGATACAATCTTTATCAGCCCAGAGCGTTCTATGCAGATTCAGCTTGAACTTGGCGCCGATATCATCATGGCTTTTGACGATTTAACAGGGCTTGACGCCACGGCCCGTGTCCGTACAGAAGAGGCCGTAAAGCGTACTCATCGCTGGCTGGTCCGTTCAATAACTGAGTTTAAAAAACTGACCAAAAACAATGCTAGCCCACCTCTGTTATTCGGGATAGTGCAGGGAGGCCTGGATAAAAAGCTCAGGGCCAAAAGCCTGGAGTTTGTCCAATCCCAAGCTGTTGACGGGGTGGCCATTGGCGGCCTATCGGTTGGGGAATCCAGGTCTGAAATGCATTCAATGCTGAAATTCTTGGCACCGCTTTACGACAGTTCCCGGGCACGCTATTTAATGGGGGTCGGCGACCCTATTGATGTACGTTACGCAATAGAAAGCGGCATAGATATGATGGACTGCGTCATGCCAACTCGTAATGCCCGGCACGGCAGTGTCTGGGTAACCGATACAAAGAGGTTAAATCTTAATAATGCCAAGTTCGCTAGTGACCCTAAGCCGATTGATAAAAACTGCGATTGCCATACCTGCGTAACAGGCTACAGCCGGGCCTATATGCGCCAGTTATACAGGAGCGAGAACCCCTTAGCCGGTTCATTGGCATCCATTCATAACCTCCGTTACTTGGCACGAACTACTGAAGAATATCGCTAGCGGCCGACGTATTTCCGAAGGGCAATTCCGGCAAATGAACCGCCAAAACCAAGCGATATGCTAATGACTACATCAAGGTCAGCCTTCGTTGACTCCAGAGCGCTGAGGTTAAAATGTGCCATATCTTCTTCCGGCTCGGTTAGTTTCAGGCCCGGCGGTGTCTCGCCGTGTAGCAGGGCCTCAATGGCAAAACCGGCTTCAATTGCTCCGGCACCCCCCAGTGCATGACCGGTCGCACCTTTGGTAGAGTTGGCGTAAACTTTTTGTGGGGCCAAGTTCCTACTAGCCACCGCTAGCTTGGTTATTTTAGCTTCATTGGTGTCGCCAACACCGGTGCTAGTAGCGTGATTATTGATGTACAGCAGTTCCTCGGCGGTTAAACCTGAGGCCTCAATAAGTTCTTCTAGTCCCCGTTGCGCTCCCTCCAGGCCGGCCTGGACTCTGGACTCAGCGTGCGTGTAACTTCTGGTAGCTACCAGTTCAGCGATAATTTGTTCATCGGTGAGACCACGGGCCTTAGCGCTGGACAACCTTTCAATCACAAAAGCGCCGCCGCCTTCGCCCATGACTAAGCCATGTCTATTCTTATCAAAAGGCCGTGATACTACCTCGGGGTCGTCTCGGGTGTCTACGCCCTCTTCGCCCATCCCCTCAAACATTTCTACACCCCTGGGCGGTAAGCCGGCATCCACACCGGCCGCTACAACCAGGTCAACCGCATAGTCACCCTTGACTTTCTTTTGAAGCGCATCAACCGCCATATCAAAAGTTATGCTACCAGATGCGCACTCAACATCTACCACAACGGCTCGCCGCCGTATATCTGCGATATTTGCCGGCACTGATGCGACCCTGCCGAATAGAGTCTTAAAGAGATCAGTTGCCCTAACATTTTGGGGGTCAAACTCCGCCAAGGTGCTCACGCCGGCAAAGGTAGAACCTATATATAAATCGGTGCGGTAGGGGTCTACTATCTCTGGATTAAGTTTTGATGAATCGGCTTGCAGTACTCCGGCTTCACGCATCGCTCTATGTACAACGAGGCCAGCAACCTGGGCGCTAAGGTGTGAGTATCTAACTAACTCTTTATAATTATAGGTGTCATTCATCAAGATTGGCTCGGCTCTCAGAGTTGCTTCAAACTCGTTAGGCAAGGCACCCACCACCTGAGATTTCATGATGCCTAGCTCTTCGTGCTTGGCCAGATGAGTTTCACTGACATGTCTAAGCCCGTGCTGGCCCGATACCAAATTCTGCCAGCTGGTTACTTTATCAAGTCCCAGTGGAGTAACTGTTTCGTATCCGGTAATTACATATCGCTCATCATCGGCCAGCTCAGCGTTACTCATAGGACTCCTTATATATACAAAAATGGTGGGCACAGAGGGACTTGAACCCCCGACATCCACAACGTCAATGTGGCGCTCTAGCCAACTGAGCTATGTGCCCGCTTAAACAGGCTATATATTACCGCAGAACAGAGTAGCTTAGCAATTATCATATATGATATAAAAACTATCCACAGAAACTTGTGGATAAAAGCTCAAGAAACTACTAGCGCTATCCGGCTAGTATATATATACTCTAGTCCAGTAGGTTGTGTTTTGCCGATGTGTTAACGGCAATACCGGTCTCAAGCATCGTTTGCGAGTATGCTGGAGGCCGGTTTTTAACATGAGACAAACCTACGGTTTTTCTCATCGCTCGTCGGCAAAGCCGCCCCTAAAGGGCAAGCTCGCTGCTCTTTTCCCTTAAGTAAGTATCTTTATTAGAGGATATATAAACTGTTATGATGTAAACCAGATGGACGAAAAGGCAGATTTAGACAAAAATGACCACCGTCGCTTAGGCCAAGAGCTGGACTTATTTGTGTTTTCTGATTTGGTAGGAGCTGGCCTGCCGCTATGGACACCCAGAGGCACAGTTATTAGGGCTGAATTGGACAGATACGTTCAGGAGATGCGGGATGGATATGGATTTCAAGCAGTGACTATTCCTCACATCACTAAAAAAGACCTATACGAGAAAAGCGGCCACTGGACCAAGTTTAAGAATGACCTGTTTCACGTTAAGAGCCGGGAAGGTCACGAATTTGCTATGAAGCCGATGAATTGCCCACACCATGCCCAAATTTATGCCAGCCGTCCGAGGAGCTACAGGGAACTTCCCATCCGCTATCGTGAAACAACGATGAATTACAGAGACGAACAATCAGGAGAACTAAATGGTATTTTGCGAGCTAGGTCGTTTACTCAAGATGATGCTCACGTCTTTTGTCGGGAGGAAGACATCGTTCAAGAAGTATTAAATTTATGGGATGTGGTAGAACGATTTTATAAGACACTGAACTTTGAGCTATCCCTACGTTTTTCCAAACGCGATCCAGCGACCTCTGACGCTTATGCTGGTACCCCGGAACTCTGGGAACTAGCCGAGGCAGAACTGCAGAAGGCGATGGACAAAAAGGGTATCAAAAATGAACAGGAGGGGCTAGGTGACGCTGCATTTTACGGGCCTAAGCTTGATTTTGTAGCCAAAGACTCTCTCAATCGGGAGTGGCAAGTGGCTACTATCCAGCTAGATTTTGCCCAACCCGAGGGACTGGAGCTAACCTATACCAACGATGCGGATGAAGAGAAGCGACCGGTAATGATTCATTGTGCGGTAATGGGCTCTATAGAGCGATTTCTGGGAGTATATATTGAGCACGTAAGTGGCAGATTCCCACTGTGGTTGGCACCAGAACAGCTTAGGGTAGCGACACTTAATGATGATGAACGGGTTGTTGAGTTGGCTAAGGCAGTTGTTGCCAAGGCTAAAGCACAAGGGCTGAGAGTAGAGTTGGACGACTCCAATGAGTCGGTCGGCAAAAAAATCCGCGACGCAGAAACCATGAAAGTCCCATACACCGTGGTAATTGGTAGTAAAGAGGTAGAATCGGGCCAGTTGTCGCCCAGAACCAGATCGGACCTTTCTGATAAAGCTAATACAGTTGGGGTGGATGACTTTTTAGAAAAGCTGTCTCAAGATGCCAAGTCCCGTCTATAAGATTATAGCTATAGACCTGGATGAGGTGGTCGTAAATACTGCCGAAGACATCCTTAGGCACTACAATAGGAACTACGGAACCGAGCTGGACTTGAGCGATTATTACTCTCATGATTACAAAAACACCTGGAAGACAGCCGATGTTGAGACCGCGGTTAAAAGAGTTAATAGTTATCTAGAGACTCCGGAATATTCTAAGTCTGAGCCCATTCACATGGCGGTAGATGTTATCGGGAAGCTTAAACAAAAGTACAAATTATATATCATCACTGGCAGACCCGATTTTGTAGAAATTGCTACCCGAAAATGGATTGCTAAATATTTTCCCAAAATATTTGAGGATGTAGTATTTTCTAATTTTTATGACCCGTCCAAACACAGGCATAAGGGCGATATCTGCCAGGAGCTAGGAGTACAGCTGCTCATCGACGACCACCTTGAACACGTGCTGAGCGTATCCAAAGTCGGGATTGACGGCATACTTTTTGGAAACTTTCCGTGGAATCAAGCCGATAGGCTTCCCAAAAATGTTATAAGGGCTAGGGACTGGGCGGAAGTAGAAAGTGTACTGCTCTATGAGTAGGGTTGACGAGGGTTTTAAAGACAAAGTATTGGAGATGGTGGCCGCTATTCCAAAGGGGCGAGTAATGACCTATGGCCAATTAGCTGCTTTGGCTGGAGCACCTTGGGCGGCATGGGAGGTGGGGCAAATCGCTCATTTTGGACCTAGTAAACTTCCCTGGCAGCGGGTGGTTAATAAAGAGGGCGGTCTAGCCAGCGGCTATGTGCCCGGCGGCCGGGAGACTCATAAACGCGATTTAGAAAAAGACGGAGTAACAGTACGTGAAGACTACACCGTGGAGGTTGAGCAGCTAATATGGTGGCCACCAAAGAGCAAGTAGAACTGCTAGTCATAGTTGGCCCCACGGCTAGCGGTAAGTCCGCTCTGGCTATGAGAATCGCCAAACAGTTTAACGGCGAGATAATAACCGCCGACTCCAGGGCCATATATAAAGGTATGGATATTGGTACGGCAAAGCCATCAAAGGCAGACCAAGCGGTGATAAGGCACTGGGGTATAGACCTTATAAAACCGGGCGAAAATTTTAGCGCCGCTAAGTTTAAAGTTTATGCCAACACTAAAATTGCTGATATAAAAAAACGGGGTAGGCTGCCCATCTTGGTCGGCGGCACCGGCCTTTATATTGATGCTGTACTATTTGACTTTAAATTTGAGACAGAACCCGACGATAAGCTCAGACATCGTCTGGAGGCGAAAAATGTTGAGCAGCTACAGGCCATTATTAAGCAGCAGAAGCTTCCAATGCCAGCCAACTATCAAAATAAAAGACACCTGATAAGAACAATTGAAAGACAGGGAAAAGTGGGCAGTAAAAAAAGTAAGCCTCCAAATGGTAGCTTGATAGTAGGGCTATATCCAAGCGACCAAATTCTGAAAGCCAACATTAATGCGCGCGCCGAACAGATGTTTAAGGACGGAGTGCTTCAAGAATTCAAAGACCTTACAAAACATTACGCCGCAGACGATGTGGTTAGCGGGGGAATTATATATAAGTTATGCAGCCAGCTGAATGCAGGAGAAACAAACCTTGAGCAAACCAAAGATTTGTTCAAGACTTCGGATTGGCAGTATGCCCGTAGACAAAGGACGTGGTTCAAACGAAATAAATTTATTCAGTGGTTTGAGACTCCGGAGTCTGCATTCCTATCTGTTACTGAGCAATTGAACAATCAAATTGGCGCATAACGTTCAACTTGTTACAATAGAGGAGAGGGGAGTGTCATGTTCGAGCAACTATTTGGATCAAAAACCAGAGTTAAGCTACTGCAGCTTTTTTATAGCAACCCAAACCGGGCTTTTTACGTACGTGAAATTACTCGCAAAGTAGACGAGCAAATCAATTCTGTTCGTCGCGAGCTGGCAAATCTGATGGGCATTGGTATCATCAACTCCGAGTCCAACAACAACCGACTTTATTACGAAGTTGACCAAAGCTACGAACACTACAAGGCTCTATCAATGATTTTTGCAGCCAAGGCTGCTAAGCCCAGCTCAGATAAAAAATCTGCAAATAGCAAAGCCGAGACTGTGCCGGAGACAACTCCGGAGCACCCTTTAGCTCGGAGAATTCGCGGACTTGGAAGGGTAGAAGTTGCATTCTTAACCGGTCAATTTACGCGCGATGAGAGTGGTGGAGTTGATGTACTTATCGTTGGCGATGTTAACCAAGCAAAGTTAACTAAGTTTATTAACGAACTTGAAAAAGAAGAGAATAAGCAGTTAAGATATACTACCTTACCACTTTCAAATTATCAGTACAGGGTGCAAATACATGATCGTTTTATCAGCGACGTTTTGGCTGCTAAAAAACAAGTAATTATAGATAATCAAACGCTGCCAGTTGAAGTCTAGGAGGATAAGTGGAACTACAATACTTTGGAGCTAATTGCATACGGGTCGCGACAAAAAGGGCCGTCATAGTCATTGACGATAACCTAGATAAGGTAGGGCTGAAGTCAATTACTAAGCCAACTGACATAAGTTTACGGACCTCTCTAACACTTCCTGAGCACTCACAGACAAAGTTTAGTACGGACATACCGGGAGAATACGAAATAGCAGGAGCCGTCATCCACGGCATCGCCGCCCGCGGACATATGGATGAGCAGGCCAAAAAAACTGCCGTTATCTATACTATTGAGGCAGACGATGTAAGGCTGGCTGTAGTTGGACATATATACCCGGAGTTGAGCGAGTCTCAATTAGAGCAAATAGGCATAGTTGATGTGTTAATTTTGCCGGTCGGCGGCAATGGTTACACCCTAGACGGAACTGGAGCTTTGCAGATTATAAAGCAGCTTGAGCCTAAACTTGTTATACCTACACACTTTGCTGACAAACAGATTAAATATGATGTTCCTCAACAAGAGTTGGCTGAGGCTCTGAAAAACATGTCTATGGAGCCCACTGAGAGGCTGCCTAAACTAAAGCTCAAGCCGGCTGAACTTACCGATACTACCCGACTGATAGTCCTAGAGCGCCAATAGTTGTTTAGACGATTTAAAGAAGGCCTTTTTTCTTCAAAGACCGAATCGCTGAAGTACTGACTTTCATTTTTACTTTTTTGCCGTTTACGGTAAGAGTTTTGGTTTGCAAATTAGGCTTCCACACCTTTTGGGTGTGGCGCTGAGAGAAGCTGACGTTATGTCCGTATTGCTTGCCTTTACCGGTTACTTCACATTTCTGCATGATAAATTTATTAATGGCTCCAGCGCATTATTCTATCTGTTATTGCTCATAAAGTCAACGCTCCATAAGGTATACTAAAGTTCAATGAGTAATGACGTTGTGACTAACCTATTGATTGTTTTGCCCATAGTACTCGTTTCTATGACAATTCATGAAATGATGCACGCCTTTACCAGCCACTGGTTGGGGGATGACACGGCTTATCTGCAGGGTAGGGTTTCGTTAAACCCCCTGAAGCACATAGACCCGTTTTTAACGATATTATTGCCGGTGATACTTGTTATCCTCAATGTGCCGCCGTTTGGAGCGGCTAAGCCGGTACAAGTCAACTTTAGTCGGCTTAAGTATGACGAGTTTGGGGGAGCAATTGTTGGTATGGTAGGACCGCTGACAAACCTGGCTTTAGCCGTTTTGGCCGCACTTATTTTTAGGCATTCGGTACCTACATCTGAACTTTGGATTAAGATACTGTCGTACAGTGTGCTGGTGAACGTCGGATTTTTTATATTTAATAGCATTCCTTGGCCGCCTTTGGACGGCTCCAGGCTACTCTATGCATTTGCTCCGAAACCGCTGCAGGGATTTATGGAATCAATAGAGAAAATGGGTATGAACGGCCTCATACTTTTTATGTTTGTATTCTTTGTTTTGCTATCGGTTCCGTTATCCAATGTCATCTTACACTTTAGTAACTGGCTGCTAGGCATTAGCATTTTCGCAGTGGTATAATTAAAGCGGTCGGAAGAGGGCACAATAAATTTTCTCAATACAATTTACTAGGGAGCTCAACTATGCGCGTCGGACCGAGGTCCGGGCGTGAGGGCACCCACCTTTCGTAAAGAAAGAGTGAATTGAGTGTCCGCTAGACCGACCCATGTAAAAAGCCCGGATTTAAACCCGGGCTTTTTACATGGTCGGGGTGACAGGACTTGAACCTGCGACCTCACGGCCCCCAGCCGCACGCGCTAGCCAACTGCGCCACACCCCGTCGTTGCAATCGAGGCATTGGCTTCCTTGAGTCTGTAAACAGTGCTCGGTTTCAGCCTCGGCTCGCTTACTCCTCTCAATTTTGCAAACAAAGTTTTGCAAAATTGCTGAAAACTGCAGGTACATTATATCTGATAAGATAGATAAAGATGAAAACACTGAAGTTTGATCATAGGTTTGCTCAGCAAATTCTAAATAAAGAAAAAACCTCCACCTGGCGGTTATTTGACGACAAAGACCTCTCCGTAAACGATGACATCAAAGTAGTAGATAAAGTTAACGAGGATGACTCCAATACCTGGAAAGTAATTGGTATTGCCAAAGTTACTGAAATTATTGAAAAAAAACTGGGTGATGTTACGCCCGAGGACATGCGTGGTCACGAGTCATTCAGTACCCAAGAAGAAATGCTAGAACACTACAAGGGCTATTATGGAGACAGGGTAAGTCTGGAAGAACCGGTAAAGATTATATTGTTTGACTTTAACAATACAGCGGACGAAGTACCAACTGGGGCAATGCTCTTAGAGGAGGCGAAGCTGTATACCGACGGTGGCTCAAGAGGCAACCCAGGCGACTCGGCCTGTGCATTCGTAATCTGTAAACTGGACGATACTGTTGTAGAAAAGTCGGGATGTTACATGGGAATGGCCACCAACAATCAGGCCGAATATTACGGGATGATAAAGGGCCTGGAGAGGTCCAGGGATCTTGGAATTGATAAGATTACGCTTTTTTCCGACAGCCAGTTAGTAGTTAACCAAATGAATGGATTTTACAAAGTTAAAAATCAAGAGCTGGCACCGCTGCATAAACAATTATCAGACTTAGCCGGTTCATTTGAAAAAGTTAGCTTTGTGCACGTACCTAGAGAGCTAAACAAAGTAGCCGACAAGGAAGTAAATCGAATCCTGGATGAGCAGGGGCGTCAAGAAGCAAAAACTGCTCGCTAGGCAAGCAGTTTTTGGTAGCCTGATTATCCGTAAGCCGGGTTCTGTTTTAGCTGATTATCTATCTAGTCCGCCAATTGCTCGGCGGATCAAGCGGTTATTTTGATGCTGCCGCGAGCGGGCTACTCATAATGCGACATATCTCCTTGCAGTAGACAGGGTTTACCTCTCCGACAAGTCACCAAGTCGGACTGTGGGCTTTTACCGTATCACCCAACTGCTTTCGCTGGTGGATAATACCCCGCATAAATGCGGGCCACTCTTTTCACCATTTCCAATCCGTTTTAGGCGGACGGTTGTGTCGTTTCTGTGGCACTTTCCCTGGGGTTACCCCCGGTTGCTGTTAGCAACTGTCTTTGCCCTGCACTGCCCGGACTTTCCTCCTACGTATAAAAACGCAGGCAATCAGCCAATAATCAGGCTAGGCTAAATTATAGCATAAACTTTATTTTTTACTAGCGGTTTGGACTACTGTTGCGAAGGCCTTTGGCTCGTTAACGGCCAGCTCGGCTAAGACCTTGCGATCTAAGGATATATCAGCAGTTTTCAAAGAAGAGATTAGGCGGCTGTAAGTGGTGCCGTGCAGACGAGCAGCAGCATTAATCCGGGCATTCCATAGGCTGCGAAAGGTTCGTTTACGGTTGCGACGGTCTCTGTAGGCATACTGCAGAGCCTTAGTCGTGGCTTGACGACCCCTTCGGACGCTGGAACGGTGCGCCTTGGTGTAGCCCTTAGTCTGGCGGCGAACTTTTTGATGACGTGCATGGCTCGTCACACCTCTTTTAACACGCATCTTATACCCCTAACTTGCGTCTAATGGTCTTAGACTGCTTTCCAGCCATCGCTTCCATACCGGCAAAGGTGCGCTTACGAGAAGCGCTCTTCTTTTCCAGAAAGTGTCCACCACTGGCGTGGCGACGCATAACCTTACCATTTTTGGTTATGGTTATTCGTTTCTTGGTTCCACTATGGGTTTTTAGCTTTGGCACTTTTACTCCTTACAACAAAACTAAGCTGACGGCCCGCAAAGACGGGAGCCTGATCGACGACAACTGTGTCACCGAAATCCTCTATAATCCGACTGGCTAATTTATCGCCCACCTCTTTGTGGGCTAATTCACGTCCCCGATAGATTAGCGTAATTTTGACCTTATGTCCAGCCTCTAAGAAGTTGCGAACCTTAGTCATCTTTACATCCAGGTCGTGACTGCTGATTTTTAGCCCCAAACGCATCTGTTTTAACTCCAAAGGTTTGCTCTTGGCCCGATTTTTCTTGAGGAGCTTAGTTCTTTGATAATTATACTTACCCCAGTCAACAATCTTGGCTACGGGGGGGTTAGCTTCAGGTGATACTACTACAATGTCCAACCCCGCCGACTCGGCAGCCTCAAGTGCTTCAGCACGAGTTAGAACCCCTAACTGTTGGCCATTATCACCTATCACGCGCAAATTAGAGGCACGTATGGCCTGATTCAACTGTGGGGCTCTGTCTATCTCAAGTACTCCTTCAACACTACGACGATAATACCAAAAACACCTTATAACAGGCAAGAATATTAAATATAAACTTGCTGCCGGTAACTAAGAGCCTCACTGATATGGGTTTTTTCTATAGCCTCAGCTTCTTCTAAATCGGCAATTGTACGGGCTACTCTAACAACCCTAATATAGGCTCTGGCAGATATGCCCAATCTAGTAGCTGCATTATCAAGAAAATCCTTGGCCTCATCCGGTAGACGAGCCAGTTGACGAATTTCCTGGTTGGTCATGGAGGAGTTGAATCTAGCTGAACCGAACCTACTAACCTGTAAGTCATATGCTTTCTCCACTCTTTGGCGAATGCTGCTGCTCTCAGCGCTCCTTTCGCGTTTCTCTAGTATTTTCCTATGGTCCACATCGTTAACTGCTAAGTGTAGGTCTATTCGGTCTAGGATTGGCCCGGATACTTTCTTTTGATACTTCGCAATTGCACCGGGACTGCACACGCAGGGTTTATCAGTGCCATAGTAACCACACGGGCAGGGGTTTTGAGTGGCTACTAATATAAAGTCGGCTGGATATGTAGCTGAGTCTTTAACTCTGGCTATAGTCACCAGCCTATCCTCCAGAGGTTGTCTTAGAGCTTCCAATGAAGAGTGGCTAAACTCTGGTAGCTCATCCAAAAATAAAACACCTCGGTGCGCTAAGCTGGCTTCTCCAGGCTTGGGTTTTGATCCGCCACCAACCAAAGCTGTTGTGCTCACGGTGTGATGTGGCGAGCGGAAGGGGCGAGTACTTATAATGTCACTAAAACCACCGCTGGAAAGACTATGTAAATGAGTAACTTCTAAAATCTCGCTATGTTTCAGCGATGGAAGTATGCCACACATGGCTTTAGCAAGCATGGTCTTACCGGTTCCCGGGGGGCCGTGGAGCAATATGTTGTGGTGCCCGGCTGCCGCAATCTGTAGTGCTCGTTTAGCTATGGGCTGACCGGATATTTCGGAGAAGTCTACTATATATACACTTGGTTTAGAGTCCTCTAGGTGCCCATTTTCGCTGTCAATCTGCTTTAAAGCCAGAGTCCCGGCAAGGTCTAGATATACATCCCTAAGATTGGCAGCGGCTTTAACTTTGATGTCCGGGATTAGTAGAGCTTGTTCTAGATTCGTCGAGGGGATATAGAAGTGCTTAAAACCAAGGCGTTTAGCCTCCAATATTCGACCAATCAGGCCCCTTACGGGGTTAAGCGAACCATCTAAACCTAGTTCACCAAAAAACACAAAGTTATCAAGATTATCGGTTTTGATTTGGCCGCTCTGAGCAAAAATTGAGACAGCCATTGGCAAGTCTAAGCTAGTTGAGTCTTTTGGCAAGTCGGCCGGCGACAAGTTAATAGTTATACGCTTCTTTGGCAGCTGAAGATTAGAGCTTGCAAAACTAGCCCGCAGCCGATCCTTTGCTTCGTCTACGGCCTTGCTAGCATAGCCGATGATTATAATTGCCGGCAGCCCGCTAGTTATATGGCATTGTACATTCACCAGGGCAGAGTCTGTTCCAGAATAATCTATGATACTTTTTATGCCTTTTGTCATAAATATATTTTCGCACTTTTCAGGATTCAGAAAAAGAGATTAAGTTTAATGAATTAAATTGACACCAAAAACGCCCGGCATTTTTTGTTTGCAGGGCGTTTTTGGTTGTTTGTTGGTTTTGGCGAATTTGTTGTCGAACTTTTGTGTGTTAGATGGCTTTTGGTGGAACAACCGCTTGCGAGAAGCGGTTGTTACATAGTCTTTTTGTTTTTGAGCACTTTTTTTATTCAAGTGCTTTCTTCATCTTATAAATTGCTTTTTTAACTGTCAACACGTTTATGTTAAAAACCTGTGCATAACTTTCACTAAATTTCACAAATATGCCAACTATCAAAAAATTATCGCAGGTCCAACGCCAACAAATAGCGGCATTTTTAGCGTTTCAGATTTAAAAAACATTCGGGCGATAAGCTCCAGCAAGCGATTCCCATAAATTAACCATGTCTACTAGGCCGGCTTTTGGTAAATTGCGATTTAGCCCAACGACTAGTTGCGCTTACAGAACCGCGCCTCATCGTTAAACGGGCCAAGTAGCGCTACACAATGTCTAGACCTAGTGGCTAAGACTTCTGCCTATCTTTATGAACTTGCCGGTCTTTATGAACTTGCCATTAACCGGATTAGCATGTTGGCTATTTAGGACAGCCCACTGCACGATAAGCTTCGGCGCCATGGGCCTAGGCCCCATTACGCTTGAACGACCCAAAACCCAGTAGGCTAGTCCATACAGACCATTCAGATATCATTGGCATGCGACGGCTGATGTGCAACCGCGCCGACTAGCTACTAAATTGCTCTGGATTAGTCTAGGCGCATATATTTATTAGCTGCTGGAACACTAATCCTTAATTTCTCAGGTGATTAATAATCGCAGGTCCATAACTCAGCTCCCGGTTCCCAGGCCTAGGCATGTACGAGGGCATGGATATACATATAAAAGACCAACTCGGCACAATATCTAAAGCAGCACAGAGCTGTTCAATAGAATCTGTAATAATATATACAACGGCAAAAGTGGGACAATTCAATCTGTATAGTTGTGTATAACACAACTATATTAGCATTGACCATAAGCATTATTTGTAGTAGTTTATATGGGTAAGTCAAAAACAAAAAAATGCTTACGGACAGGCGTATGGAGTCGTCTTGGATAGCGCTCTTCAATTGAAGAGCGGTCAGTCAAAGCCACTTTAGCGGTAAGCGCTATAAAGTAATATATACGGGCGCATTTACCGCAGTGGCTCCACGTTTTAAACTAGGTGTATGAGATCCAGATATCAAAAGGCCAGGCGGTTAGTGATTGTTGCGATACTTAGCCTGGTATTTGCGTTAATTTTGGTATCTTCAACTACTCCGTCATCTAACATCGTTTACTCAATACCGTTTTTTATACTGTTATACGTCTTCTTGTTGAGCTTCGGAAGCTCCGTTGTAGTATTCCAGACCGGAACGCTCAGCAGGCTTGCGAAGCAAATATTAGTCATAGTGACGACCACCGTGGTTACTCTGTTAATGTTTAGCAGCTCTCAATCATTGAGTTGGGTTGACGCATTGATAATGATATTGATTTCCGGTGGACTAGCTTTTTATTTCAGCAGACGCCCATAAGTAACTAGCGCAGCAGCTTGGCGCTAAAGTATAATGTAGGTATGAATCCCTCCGGAGGAGAAACTCATAAAGGTTTGGAAGCATCGCCCAAGGCTCCTGAGGGTGAAGCTCTAGGTGATAATAGCCTAGAAGAAGTGCCATCCGGTTCGCCGGAATCAGGTTCTGCTAATCAAGCGGCACAGGCCAGTGCTCAAGTTGCGACGGCAATCGCCCTAGCCGGCCAGCCGGTGGTGAGCGATATGACCGATGATACTATGCAAGTAACGAGCGGCAGCCAGGCCAGCAGTCAAGGCAACGGCGGTGAGCGTATAGAAAAAGTTTGGATAGATAAAACTAAAGCGGTTGCTGCTCAGACTAAGAATGACCCATTTCAGCAAAAACAACAGATAAGCAAGGTCAAGGCGGAGTATATTCAGGAGCGCTTTAATAAGACTATTAAAACGGACGACACGGTAGCTAAATGACAGCCTTACTAGTTCTGATGTGTTTTCTGGTTATGATTCTGGCTGGTAGCGCTGTTGGCTATCTGTATGTACGAAAGCTCTTAAGGGAACAGAAGAACTACGAACGTGCTTTAAAAATGGTCCCAGTTTTGATTCATTTGCCGCCTCCCAGCGACGATACTGAGGCAAACGGCAGAGACGCGCGGGACCTTGTTGATGAAAATATATCTAGAGCTCAGGTGCTTTACAGCATTTTGGCGAGTACTTTTCAAAAGGGCTTAAAATCTAAGTTTTACGGCCAGAGGCATATAGCGCTAGAGATAATTGCTAATAAGGGGGCAGTGCACTTCTATGCAGCTGTACCAGTACCGCTACTGGGTATAGTTGAACAGGCAATTGTTAGCGCATATCCTACTGCTAGACTGGAAGAGGTGGCAGAACACAATATCTTCAGCCCAATTGGCAGGATAACGGGCACGCTAGGTGGAGAACTGGTTCTAAAGGAGAATTTTGTCTATCCAATCGCAACCTATCAGGATATAAAGCGCGACACCATGCAGTCTATGCTGAACTCTTTATCAACCCTCTCCAAGGAAGACGGTGCCGGTATACAGATTCTGCTGCGCCCGGCGTATGGTAATTGGCGCAGAAAAGCTACATCGGAAGCTACCAGGCTGCGCAACGGAAAAAAACCTAGCAAGGGACTGGAGTCGGTTTTCTGGTGGACGGGACAGGCCTTTGGCGCACTTACAAAGCCACCGGATAAGCCAGGAGAAAAAAAGCCAGACGACCCAAAGGACATATCAAGTCTGGATCAGTCCGTTATCCAAGCCATTGAGGAAAAGACTAAACAGCCGGGCTACGAAGTCAGCATAAAGGTCGTAGCCTCCTCTAATATCTCCCAGCGTGCGCAGACTATCCTGAACAACATAGTGGCCACCTTCTCCTTGTTTGACGCTCCAGGTCGCAATGGTTTTAAATTTGTTCCGGCGAGGGACATTGATAGTTTTATTACGGCTTACATCCTGAGGTTTTTTCCTCAAGACAGTAACTCCAACATCTTAAACGCGACCGAACTGGCCACTTTGTTTCATTTTCCGGACCAGCAGAACATTCCTACTTCTCAGCTGGAAAGACAAGCCTCTAAGCAGGTTGACGGTCCCAGGAACGCTCCAGAACACGGCTTGTTGATGGGATATAACGTTTTTCGTGGGGCCAAAAAAGCCATCCGAATTACCGATGCCGACAGGGCTCGGCATATGTATGCTGTTGGTCAAACCGGAACTGGTAAGTCTACTTTTTTGGAGAACCTGGCTCTGCAAGACATGCTGGAGGGCAGAGGCTTTGCTTTCGTTGATCCGCACGGTGATACCGCTGAGAAGCTGCTAGCTATGGTTCCCAAAGAGCGGACCGAAGATGTCATATATTTCTCACCAGCAGACATGGATTACCCCCTGGGGCTAAACATGTTTGAATACCACTCGGCTGACCAAAAGGACTTTCTGATTCAGGAAGCTATAAACATGCTTTACAAACTCTATGATCCTCAGCACCAGGGAATCATAGGGCCGCGCTACGAACACTTGTTTAGAAACGCTGCGTTGGCGGTTATGGCTGACCCCGAGGGTGGCACTTTTGTTGACATACCAAAGCTTTTCAGAGACCCGGCCTTCGTGGAGCAGAAGCTTAAGCACGTGACAGATCCCAATGTACTGGAGTTTTGGCGTAAGGAAATGCCAGCTTCACAAAGGTCAAACGAGTTTGGGGAAGTCACCAGCTGGTTTGTCAGTAAGTTCGGTGCTTTTCTGTCTAACGAAATGATGCGTAATATAATCGGTCAGACCAAGAGTA
This sequence comes from Binatia bacterium, assembly GCA_035542755.1. Taxonomy (GTDB): domain Bacteria; phylum Patescibacteriota; class Saccharimonadia; order Saccharimonadales; family UBA10212; genus RYN-425. The sequence continues at coordinate 19,659 of DATKKU010000020.1, forward strand.
GCTTTGACCTGCGGGACGTAATGGACAACGGCAAGATATTACTGGTTAACCTAAGCCGAGGTCGGACGGGTGATTTAAATTCTAAGCTGCTCGGAATGATTTTTGTCATGAAGTTTGAGGCTGCAGCCATGAGCCGGGCCGACGTGCCGGAGGAATATCGCCGAGACTTTTGTCTTTACGTTGATGAGTTTCAGAACTTTTCTACAGATTCGTTCGCTGATATTTTGAGCCAAGCTCGCAAATATCACCTCAACCTGATTGTCGCCAACCAGTTTACGACACAATTGAGTGAAGAGATTCGCGATGCGGTTTTTGGTAACGTCGGCACGGTTGTGTCGTTTAGGGTTGGTACCACCGATGCCGAGTTTCTAGCCAAACAATTTACGCCGACTTTCGATATAGATGACCTGCAATTTTTGCCTAATGCCAATACCATAGTCAGGATGATGATAGGCGGGGTTCCAGTGCAGCCTTTCAGTATGGCCACCTTACCGCCGCTGGGTAATCCCAATAAAGAATTAGCGGATGCGCTAAAGCAACTGTCTGCAGCCAAGTACGGTCGTCCTAAGGCTCAGGTAGAGTCCGAAATAAGTCACCGCTTAGCCACCGTTCCATCACGGCCCAGCTTGCCAGCAGGCGGGCAAGGCCCGTTTGACCAATATGGATTTCCTAGCGGCAGCCCCAATTCGTCTCGTCCGCCCTTATCCGGACCCGTACAGCCTGCAAGTACTGGTTTGCCGACTCCAGCCCAAAAGCCATCCGGCTCTCTCCAAGCATCTAGCTTCTTGGATGAGTGGCTAGAGAAACGAAAATCAGCCTCACCTCGGCCGCAAATGCCGGCCAGTACCGGCCAGCCCCAGGCAAGGCCCGCAAGTGGCGGTTTTGGAGCGCCTGCGCCGGCGACCGTTCAGCCCACAACTAGCCCAGCGCCCGATGGCGAATTCAGGGTTCCGCGGGACGAGCACGGTCCTGTGTCGGCTGCCGATTCTGGGACAATGAAGATAGATGCTGACGGTAACGTAAGATACGGCGCTTAACTGGTCTCGCAGACAGTGTTAGGGTATTGTATTTATGGCCGTTTTAATCTATAATTGTTATTGAATAAAGGACAAATAAAGAGAGGGAAAATTCTTTTTTGAATGCTAAAAAAGACACTGTAAAGGGTGGCTATAACGCAAGCCAGATTCAGGTCCTAGAAGGCTTGGATCCGGTACGCAAACGCCCGGGTATGTACATTGGTTCAACTGGAGTTGAGGGCCTGCATCATCTTGTCTGGGAACTCATAGACAATGGTATAGACGAGGCTCTAGCTGGTTTTGCTACAGAAGTTTCCGTTGAGCTGCTTACGGATGGCGGCATAACTGTACGTGATAATGGTCGTGGCATTCCAACTGATAAGCACGCCAAGACCGGAAAGAGCGGTGTGGAAACAGCGTTAACCATTCTGCACGCCGGCGGTAAGTTCGGCGGAGGCGGCTATAAAGTCTCGGGTGGACTGCACGGCGTGGGTGTTAGTGTGGTTAACGCGCTGTCTTCCAGGTTAGTGGCGGATATTTATCAGAAGGGCAATCACTACAGGCAAGAATATGCGCTTGGTGTGCCTAAGACCAAGCTAGAGATTGTGGGCAAAAGTAACAAAACTGGCACCGACATCACTTTTTACGCCGATGGCTCTATTTTTGAAACTACAGAATTCAATTACGACACTATCTTAAACCGACTTCGTCACCAGGCCTACCTAACCAAAGGCGTGAGGACTTCTATAAAAGATAATTCGGCCGAAAAGGCCTACTCGTTCTACTTTGAAGGCGGAATTCAGAGCTATGTGCGTCACTTAAATGACGGGCGTGAGGTCTTGGACGAAGATATTTTTTACGTGGATAAAGAAATCAAGGATGCGGTAGTGGAAATTGCCATTCAGTACAACGATGCCTTTTCAGAAACGGTAATGGCCTTTGCTAATAATGTTTATAATCCAGACGGAGGCATGCACCTAACTGGCTTTCGAACTGCTCTGACAAGGGTTATTAACGACTATGCCCGCAAAAATGGTCTTATCAAAGACAAGGAAGAGAACCTTTCTGGGGAAGACTGCCGCGAGGGACTGACGGCGGTCATATTGGTCAAGTTGCCCGACCCCCAGTTTGAAGGCCAGACTAAGAATAAGCTTGGCAATCCCGAAGTCCGCGGCTATGTAGAGCAGGTAGTCGGTGAGTGGTTTACATATTATTTGGAAGAACACCCCAACGTGGCTCGCAAGATTGTTGGCAAAGGTCTGCTAGCTGCCCGTGCCCGCAAGGCCGCCCGTGCCGCCCGCGACAACATTATCCGCAAAGGTGTACTGGAAGGATCCGGTTTGCCTGGCAAGCTTGCTGATTGCTCTTCGCGTAATCCTGCCGACAGTGAACTATACATAGTAGAGGGCGATAGCGCCGGCGGCTCGGCCAAGAGTGGACGAGACAGTAAGACTCAGGCCATCCTGCCATTGCGAGGTAAAGTTTTAAATGTGGAGCGCGCGCGCTTGGATAAAATGCTGGCTAACAACGAGATTGTTACGCTAATCAAAGCCCTGGGGGTTGGCATAGAGGAACAGTTTAGTATGGACGGGTTACGCTACCACCGCATTATTATCATGACTGATGCCGACGTTGATGGCAGCCACATCTCAACTTTACTACTGACTTTCTTCTTCCGTAACATGCGGCCGATTATAGACCGGGGCCACCTATATCTGGCAAAACCGCCGCTTTACCTGCTAAAAAGCGGCAGCAACAAGCGCCAGTATGCCTATAGTGATGCCGAACGCGACTCGTTGGTAGACAAACTAATTGCTGAGCGTGCAAAGCGCGGAACAGTCATAGACTCCACGGACGACCGCAAGAAACAAGCAGGGCTATCCGATCTTCAACGCTATAAAGGACTTGGCGAGATGGACGCCGAACAGTTATGGGAGACAACTATGAATCCCGAGAATCGCGTGCTGGTGCAAGTTCGACTTGAGGACGCCGAAAAGGCGGACGCCATTTTTAATAAGCTAATGGGTACAGAAGTAGAGTTGCGTAAAAACTTTATTCAGACTCATGCCAAATTTGTTAAGGATTTGGACGTTTAGACATGGAAGAGAACAGAGACAGCGGCGAAGTAATGAGCAACCCCGATAACGTTTTTGATAATGCCGAGTTCGTCAGCAGTACGCATTCCAAGACAGTTGAGCTACGTACCGTAGAGGACGTCATGGAAGACAGTTACCTGCGCTACTCAATGAGCGTTATCGTTGCCAGAGCTCTTCCGGATGTGCGCGACGGTCTAAAGCCTGTGCATCGGCGCATTCTATACTCTATGGACAAAAACGGCTGGAAACCGGGCTCAAAATTCGTCAAGAGCGCACGTATTACTGGGGATGTCATGGGTAAGTATCATCCTCATGGCGATGTAGCCATCTACGACGCCATGGTGCGGCTGGCGCAAGACTGGTCTACCCGTTACTTGCTAGTGGACGGGCAGGGTAACTTTGGTAGTATGGACGGCGATCCGCCAGCCGCTCAGCGCTATACAGAAGCCAGGATGGCGAAGGCCGGCCAAGCTCTCCTAGAAGACATTGAAAAAGAGACTGTAAGTTTTCGTGATAACTACGATGGCAGCGAACAAGAACCAGAAGTATTGCCAGCCAAGCTTCCCAACCTACTGTTAAACGGTCAGCTGGGAATTGCCGTTGGCATGGCCACCAATATTCCGCCGCACAACATGGGAGAAGTCATTGACGCTACTGTTACTCAGATTGATAATCCAAAAGCTACGTTAGAAGATTTGATGGAACATGTTAAAGGGCCAGATTTTCCGACCGGCGGAGTAATTTATGGTAAAGAATCAATCCGCACGGCTCTGGCAACCGGCAAGGGCGGCGTGGTAGTTCGGGGTGTGGCTAGTGTAGAAGAGGATAAGAAAGGTGCCTCTCAGATAATTATCTCCGAGGTCCCATACGGTGTTAATAAGGCATCGTTAATGGAGAAAATTGCCGAACTCCATAAAGAAAAGAAGATTTCCGGTCTTCGTGATTTGCGCGATGAGACAGCCCGTGGAGTAGTGCGTGTGGTAATTGACCTCAAAAAGGATGCTTACCCCAAAAAACTACTAAATCAACTTTATAAATTAACCCCACTGCAACAAACCTTCCACTACAACATGCTGGCCTTGATTGACGGTATCCAGCCGAGAGTTCTGGGTCTACAAGACATCATTGGTGAGTATATAAAGCATCGTCAAACAGTGGTCCGCCGCCGGACTGAGTTTGAACTTAGGAAGGCCGAGGAACGAGCCCATGTCTTAGAGGGACTAAAGACGGCTTTAGACAACATAGATGAGGTCATAAAAACCATCAGGGCCAGCCAAACTACAGAAGAAGCTCAAGCCAACCTGATTAAGAGATTCAAGTTAACAGAAATTCAAGCCAGAGCAATTTTGGCTATGCAGCTACGCACCTTAGCGGGCCTAGAACGTAAGAAGATAGAAGATGAGTTGGCCGAACTGGTTAAGCTAATTGCCAATTTAAAGTCTATTCTGGCTGACGAAAAGAAGATTCTGGCAATTGTCAAAGACGAGCTTTTGGAAATGAAAAAACAGTTCGGTGATGAGCGTCGCACCAAGGTCGTAGCATCAGAACTCGGTAAACTAAGTGACGAAGACTTAGTTCCTGACGAACAAGTTGTTGTGACACTTACTTCAGCTAACTACATAAAGCGAACGCCTATTGCTGACTACAAACGTCAAGGACGAGGCGGCAAGGGTCGTCGTGGTATGGCCACTCGGGAAGAAGATGTTATTGAACATGTTGTAAATGCCTCAACTCACGATTTCTTACTCTTCTTCACTAATAAAGGTCGGGTTTTTAGGATAAAAACATACGAAGTTCCGGCTGTAGGCCTAAACGCTAAAGGCGTAGCGTTGGTTAATTTACTACAACTTCAGCCCGAAGAATATGTCAGTTCTGTGATTAATGTTAGCAAGGGCCCACAAACAGGACACCTATTAATGTGTACAGTTAAGGGCGTAGTCAAGAAGACTCCCTTTGAACAGTATCAGAACGTTAGACAGACAGGCTTGATAGCAATCAGACTTGATGAGGGTGATGAACTTAAATGGATACGGATGACTACAGGTGAGAACGAAGTTATTATCTCCACTAGTCAAGGCCAAGCTATACGCTTTCATGAAAAAGATGCCCGGCCCATGGGTCGTGCATCTAGAGGAGTAAGAGGAATCCGACTTCGCACTGGTGACTACGTAATCGGTATGGATATTGTTGAAAAAGACTCATCAATTTTTGTAATTAGCGAATATGGCTATGGAAAACGCACTAAGGTTTCGCAATTTACAGCTCACAAGAGGGGCGGTGTTGGTATCCGTTCGGCCGTCGTTAATAAGAAGACAGGCCAACTGGTAGGCGTAAAAACGCTTATCGGCGATGATCAGGAAGTGATAATAATTTCTGCTCAGGGTCAGACCATTCGTCTTGGACTTACTAACATCCCGGAGCTTGGTAGAGCTACTCAAGGAGTAAGGATTATGCGTCTGAATGACGGCGACAACGTGGTGTCACTTGCATTAGTAGACAAGATAGAAGAAATAGACACCGAGGAAGATGACAGCTCCAAAAAGCCCGAAAAGGTATAATTTTTGGCCGCCCCACGGTGCCCGTATGGCAATCGCTCACAGAGGGGGCGACGGTGCCGGATTTAATAAAGAAAATACGATACTAGCTTTTAAAACTGCTTGGGACATGGGCTATAAGTACGGCGAGACGGACGCGGTCCTAACGTCAGACGGCAAGATTATTGCTATCCATGGATCCAGAAACAGACTGGACAGCTTGCTAAAAAAACACCGTACACCACGCTCAGTGCTGCAGAATATGACAGCAGACGAAGTTCGTCAGCAAATAAAGATTGGGGGAGAAAGAGTACCCCTGCTTGAAGAACTGCTTAAATCCCAGCCTAGAATGAAGTTTTTTATTGATGCAAAAACTGATGAGGTGATTGAACCTCTGGCTGCTCTCTTGAAGAAACTGAATGTCCTAGACAGAGTTTGCGTTGGCACTTTTGACTATCAACGGCTTCAAAGGCTGCTAGATTTACTGGAGCCCTACAAGCCGGCCTCCTGCATCAATATAGGTAGGAGCGCTAAACTGAAGAATAAGAATTTGCAAATGCTTAAAGCCGGGCATCTGGCACGCGTGGATGCAGTCCACTTACATCACTCACTGGTGAGCAAATCCATGATTAACCTGCTGCATTCGCATAATACCAAAGTTCTGATATGGACCTGCAACTCCAGGCTATCAATCAGGCACGCTATAAAAAGCGGCGCCGACGGAATTATTTCGGACCGAGTAGAATTATTGCAGCAAACCCTAGGCCGTTGACTTCACCGGGCATATTAAGGTAGTATAAGGGTAGATTTTAGGGCTCTTTTTGAAGTGTCTCCAGTTTTGAGATACGAGAATGGATTAAGAAGGCTCACGACTATAGTGAGAGCCTCCCTAGAACGCTCATTGAAAACTGAGTAGTGCAAATCAACGTCAAGTTCAAATCTGAACAATAAATCAGATTCTTTTTGGAGAGTTTGATCCTGGCTCAGGATGAACGCTGGCGGCGTGCCTAATACATGCAAGTCGAGCGGTAAGGGTTCCACCACTTGCTGGATGCGCAGACAGGACGCGGGGATTTTCCTTTCGGAAAATCAGCCGCATCAATCACGAAGTGATTGAACTGGCTGCGGAGCCAATCAAGCAAGTTGTGGAATTACACGAGCGGCGGACGGCAGAGTAACGCGTAGGAACGTACCCCAAACTGAGGGATAAGCACCGGAAACGGTGTCTAATACCGCATAATATCTTCGGATTAAAGCTTCGGCGGTTTGGGAGCGGCCTGCGTATGATTAGCTTGTTGGTGAGGTAATAGCTCACCAAGGCGACGATCATTAGCTGGTCTGAGAGGATGATCAGCCTGACTGGAACTGAGAACGGTCCAGACTCCTACGGGAGGCAGCAGTAGGGAATTTTCCACAATGGGGGCAACCCTGATGGAGCAACGCCGCGTGCAGGAGGAAGGCCTTCGGGTTGTAAACTGCTTTTATCTGCGATGACTTCGACAGTAGCAGATGAATAAGGATCGGCTAATTCCGTGCCAGCAGCCGCGGTCATACGGAAGATCCAAGCGTTATCCGGAATCACTGGGCGTAAAGAGTTGCGTAGGTGGCAAAGTAAGCAATTGATGAAATGACGAGGCTCAACCTCGTGCCCATCATTTGAACTGCTTAGCTTGAGCATGAGAGAGGTACCTGGAATTCCTAGTGTAGGAGTGAAATCCGTAGATATTAGGAGGAACACCGATGGCGTAGGCAGGGTACTGGCTCATTGCTGACACTAAGGCACGAAAGCGTGGGGAGCGAACGGGATTAGATACCCCGGTAGTCCACGCCGTAAACTATGCTTGCTAGCTGTTATCAGTATCGACCCTGGTAGTAGCGAAGCTAACGCGTTAAGCAAGCCGCCTGAGTAGTACGAGCGCAAGCTTAAAACTCAAAGGAATTGACGGGGACCCGCACAAGCGGTGGAGCGTGTTGTTTAATTCGATGGTAAGCGAAGAACCTTACCAGGGTTTGACATCCTGGGAATCTTTCCGAAAGGAAAGAGTGCCTTCGGGAATCCAGTGACAGGTGATGCATGGCCGTCGTCAGCTCGTGTCGTGAGATGTTTGGTTAAGTCCATCAACGAGCGCAACCCTTAT
>DATKKU010000021.1:0-2938 GCA_035542755.1 Binatia bacterium
TTCATTTGCCTGATGTGCGACGAGCCAAACTCCAGTAGGGTGTCTTTAGTTTCGGTTGTGGCTCCATGAAATCGGCGGCGCTCGTAATCACCGCGCGAAAAACTTTTGACAGAGGTTACGTTAGTGATGGCGTCGGCCAGATAGCCGGTTTGACGACTTTCAATTGCGGCCGTTTTGGCGCCCAACACCCTGACGGGACGAAAGACCCTAAAAGCAAGTAAAATAAACAGCGCCGAAAATATGACCAACCCTAAAACATACCACGGTGAACGGGGCAGCAGGATTATTGCCGTAATAACTATTCCCGAAATCAGCAGGTAAGTTTGAAAAATAGTGGTGTCTTGGGCGCGCACGTAACCGCCCATTAGCTTGTTGGTTTGTGATACTAGCGAGCCGGTAAAGTTGTTGGCGTGGAAATCCGTGCTTTCATCAAGCAAGTGATCCAAAACATCCTCTGCAATGTCGCGGCCAATGCGGGCCTCTAGCTGCCATGTAAAGTAGTCAACCAGCCGCCACAAACCCATGCCAACAAACAATAGAATCAAATAAATCGTCAGCTGTGGCCCAAAGCTAGCCCAAATGCGGTGGGCCTCATAATCGTGCTGGCTCAAACGACTCAAGACACCAGCCAGAACCAGGGTCGGCAAGTAGTTGTTCACCAGGTTGGTTATGGGCAAACTAATAGCTATGCCGCTGACGTAAAGCGGGTAGTGCTTGAGGTGTTTCCAGTAATAGGCAAAGACTTTCTTTGCCTTATCGCGTTGGTCCATAGCACGCGGTCTCCTTGGCCGCGATTTGATTAATTTAAGCTATCAGAAAAGTGTTTGTTTTTTATAAGCTAACAGGCGCAGAAGCGGCCTGCTTAGCTTTAGAGTTAGTTGTCTTCTTCATGTTGAACCGCTCCTTTCTCCCTGTTAATTGATTAGACTAAGCATTATAACAGAGGTATCAATCTAATGACAAACATTTTCTACCCTGTTAGGCTATTGATATACCCATGAATAAGAAGCTGGAGTCAAAACTCAAGACTTTGCCAACGACACCGGGAGTTTATTTTCACAAAGATTCCACCGGCGAGATTATTTATATTGGCAAAGCGGCAAATCTTCGCAACCGAGTTCGCCAGTACTTTCAAAAAAGCCGGATTGCCGACCCCAAAACTGATGTACTGGTGAGCGAAATTGCCGACATAGAGTGGCGCGAGCTGGACTCCGAGGCCGATGCGCTATTTTTGGAAGCCGAGCTGATTCGGCGCCATCAGCCGCGGTTTAATATTTTGCTGCGCGACGATAAGTCGTCGCTTTTTGTGCGCATTGATTATAAAAGTGACTACCCGACTGTAAGTTTTGTGCGCCGGCCACTGGACGACGGGGCGGAGTATTTTGGACCATATATCAACGGCTTTGCCGTCAAGAAAGCGCTGCGTTATTTGCGCCGAGCTTTTCCGTATGCGGTAGCGCGCTCACCCGGCCAAAAACGCGCCAACCTTTTTTATCATTTAGGCCTGGACCCCGGCCTGGAAGAGGGTAGAACCAGCTTAAGTACCTACAGGGCCAACTTACGTATGCTCATGCAGTATTTGCGTGGGCAAAGGGTGGCGCTGGTGCGTGAAATTGAGCGCGACATGAAAAAGGCCTCGGCCGCTCATGATTACGAACAGGCCGCGGCCCTGCGCAACCGGCTATTTTCGCTGCAGGCGCTGAATCGCCAAATTTTATTTAGTGATCGGGAGAACTTGGACATTGAAAAAGACCACGCCCTGGCGGGGCTTGCCCAACTGCTTGGCCTGGATAAACCACCGCGCCGGATTGAGGGCTTTGATATTTCACACATGCAGGGTACCGACACTGTGGCCAGTATGGTGGTCTTTGTCGGCGGTGTCCCGGATAAAACCGCCTACCGTAAATTCAAAATGCGGCTGCCCGGTAACGATGATTTTGCTCACATAGAGGAAACCTTGGCCAGAAGGTTGCGCGAGGACAATCGCAAGAAGTGGGGGGTGCCAGACCTAATATTAATTGATGGCGGCAAAGGCCAGCTGCAGGCCGGACTAGCAGCTAGGGATGCCGCCGGGCTAAATAACTTGCCGATGATAGGGCTGGCTAAGCGGGAAGAGGAAATAATTATTCATAAAACCCTAAGCATGCCCAAGGTGGATGACAAATACTTAACTAGTCAAGCAATTTCTCATAAGGCCCTTGTGCGCGAGAGCGAAGATTACTTGAGCATTATGCTGCCAAAAGAGCAGCCCATAGTTAAGCTTTTGCAGCGCATTCGCGACGAAAGTCACCGCTTTGCCGTCAGCTATCATAGCAGCTTAAAACGCGGGCGCGTTGCCTCCAGCCTGCTTGACGACATACCGGGCATCGGCCCTGCAACGCGTAAAAAACTACTGCGCCGGTTTGGCTCAATGCGAGCACTAGCGGCAGCTTCAGAACCAGAACTAAACGAAGTCCTCGGGCCGGCTAAGGCGCAAATGCTGGCCAAGTATTTAGCTGAATATAAATCTTAAAGCGCTTCAGGTATACTAATAGGCATACACTCATGAGCATCTGGAACTATATTACAATTGGGTCTTCAATTTTGCTTAGTATCCTAATCTTGATTCAGACTCGCGGCGCCAGCCTTGGTGCCGGTTTGGGCGGCTCCGGTGAAATCAACACCGTTCGGCGGGGCTCCGACAAAACTCTTCATCAGCTAACTATAATTGTGGTCTTTATTTTCTCGGCCAGCATTATTGTCGGGATAGTCGCCAAATAAAACCAAGCATGCTAAGAAAGATAGTCTCAGACGACCAGGCTAGGCGACGCCTGAAGCGAAAACTAAAAGGCCATCAGAAAGATGCCACCGAAACCGCTGTCCAGATGGGACAGCAGGCCGATGACAACATAGAACGGCTTTTAATCCGGCGCTTTGGCCGGCTGGCTGCGGTTAGGCG
>DATKKU010000022.1:0-26805 GCA_035542755.1 Binatia bacterium
TAGCGAGGCCTCACTAGTTAGAACGCTGGAACAGCTGGGCATCGGGCGCCCCAGCACTTATGCTCCGACCATCGGCACTATCCAAGACCGAGGCTATGTAGAGAAGGGCGACGCCGCCGGGCAGGAGCTGGAGGTCCACGAGCTTAAGCTGGAGCGAGGCAAGATTACCGACACTACCCAAACAATAATGTTTGGTGCCGACCGCAACAAACTACTGCCTACCTTCTTGGCCGAGGTAGTAACCGACTTTTTGGTCAAATACTTCGGCGAGATTTTGGATTATGACTTTACGGCCCGCGCCGAAGCCCAATTTGACGAAGTAGAAGAAGGCAAGTTGACCTGGCAGGAGATGCTTAAAGAGTTTTATGACAAGTTCCACCCGCTGGTTGAAAAATCAGCTAAGGCAGACCGGGCCGAGGCCTCGCAGGCTAGGGAACTGGGCAAGGACCCCAAGACCGGCAAACCAATCATTGCCCGCTTTGGGCGCTACGGACCGATGTTACAAATGGGCGAAACCGGCGACAGCAAGGATAAAGACGTGCCCAAACCGGCCTTCGCGCCAATGCCCGCCGACACTACGCTAGAGTCAGTTACCCTAGAGCAAGCCCTGCCGATGTTTAGCCTGCCGCGCGAGCTGGGCAAAAACGAGGCGGGGGAGGTGATTATAACCGATATTGGACGCTTTGGCCCGTATTTAAAGTTTGGTAATAAATTTGTGAGCATTAAAGACCACGACCCGCTGACTATTACTGAAAAGGAGGCCAAGCAGCTGATTGCCGCCAACGCCAAAGCCAAGGCCGAGCGGGAAATAGCAATTTACGGAAAGGTAAAAATACTGAAGGGGCCTTATGGACCGTATGTAACCAATGGCAAAAACAACGCCCGTATACCAAAAGAGCAGGACCCCAAGAAGATAACCGAAAAAGAGGCTCTGGCCATGCTGGCCGAAGCCGCCAAAAACCCCAAAAAGAAGTTTGGCCGACGACGTTTTAAGTCTAAATAGCCACTTATCCACAAAATGAAAGGAATACAAATATATTTCCTTGTAAATAACACAAGACTTATTAGTGCAGGGAAGTCTAAATAGTGATAAAATATTACTAACAACAAAAAGGTTTGACTTTTAAAAATTAAAGTTTTATAATATTACAATTGTTACATATTAACTGGGTGGGGTGCGACAGGAAAACACCATATGAACGAGCCATCAGCTCAGAAAAAACTCGACCTGGAAAAAGTTGTCCAAGATGTCTTGGGTACTATTGAGCGTGAGCGCGAAAGAGAAATCATATCGCGCCGTTTTGGTTTGTATGACCGCCGAGAGACCCTAGAACAAATAGGTGAGTTGCTTGGTATTACCCGTGAGCGCGTCCGCCAGCTGGAAAAGGCCGTTATCACTAAGCTAAAAGCCGCAGCCAGCAAAGACTTGCCGCATATTGCGCTAGTGGAGACAACTCTTGGCAGCGACCTAAAGACTGTCGGCGGCGTAGCCAGAATCAGCGACATTACGCCCCGTATCAGGCCCAAGGCCGACAAGATTGACCAGGCTCGCGTGGCCTTTTTGGCACACCTTAGCCCCGGTATCGCCGTTATTGAAGACAACGATTTCTTCTTTCACTCCATTGGTATAAAGGCCGTCAACGATGAGCAGGCCATTCGCGACCAGGTGGCAAAAATTATTGATGTAATTACTAAGATTGGCGAGCCAGCCAGCATAGACGAAGTAACTAAGCAGTTTGGCGGCAAAGACACTAAGTATGTAGAGGCTCTAGCCAGTATCTCCAAAGCGCTGGCAAATTTGCACGACCGCTGGGGCCTGGTGAAGTGGCCAATGGTTAACCCTAAGAATATCCGCGACAAGATTTACGTTATTCTGCACGACACCAAAAAGCCGATGCACTTTTCAGAAATTGCCGCAGCTATCAAAAAAAGCGAATTTAGACGAAAAGACGTAACCACCCAGGCTATTCACAACGAGCTTATCAAAGACAAGCGCTTTGTGCTGATTGGTCGTGGTATCTATGCGCTGCGCGAGTGGGGCTATAAAAAGGGCACTGTCGCCGATGTTATAGCCGAAGTCCTTCGTAAAGAGGGCGGCCCGCTGCACCGAGACGAAATTGTCAGACGAGTTCTAAAAAGCCGCCAGGTTAAAGAAACCACAATTTTATTGAACTTACAGGGCAAGCCACAGTTTAAGCGCGTAGCTAAAGCTACCTATACTTTGGTCGAGCCCAAATAATTTAGAGCCCGCTCAAGCCACCTATTAAGAAGCCGCTAGATGTATAATGATAGGTGGTAAACGCTTATGAATCCCGTTAGACTCTACTTAACTTGCAACCATTGGTCGGCGACTAAACAGCCGTGTCTGTCTCAATATATAAATATGCTACACAGGTCTTCTGGAGTCTAACGGGATGAAATTAGGTAGGGGAAAATTAGCCGCCAGTAAAGCTCACGAAGAGGTTCTTTTGATGTTGGAAATTCCACGGACCAACGACAAAAAAGAACTGGCCGCCGAGCAGATGCTGGCCGCGCTGCATGGCATTTTGCGCACCAAGCGCGAGCTGCGCCTGTCCGGTACTATGCAGGAGCACATCAGCCTGGAGATTGCCGCCATAGAGCAGCGGATTCGTTTTTATATCTGGACGCCCAAACATCTGCAGGCTTTTTTAGAGGGGCAGATCTACGCCCAGTATCCAACCGTTCAGATTCACGAGCAGGACCAGGATTATTCGCATCGTAAAATGCACCAAACCGTTATCCATACTTCGGAATTAGTGCTAACCGATAACGAAACTCTGCCAATAAAAACTTTTCCCAGCTTTGAGGTAGACCCTCTGGCGGCAATTACGGCCACCCTGGCCAAGCTTGATAACGAAGATGAGGAAATGTGGATTCAGATTATAGCGCGGCCCATCTCTGACGACTGGCACCGTCGGGGTGCTCGCATGGCCAGCCGCATAAAGAGCGGGGGAGGGCTGTTTGGTAATGGCTCAACGGCCAGTTATGTTGGCGAGGCCTTGGCGGCGCTGGCCCGGCCACCGCAGTCTACCGCCGGCGAAAATAAAAAAGAAGTATCGGAACGAGATAAATCACGAATCAGTGCCATAGAAACGAAGAGTACCAAGCTGGGTTACCAGGTCAAGATACGCCTGCTTTATGCCGGCCACGACCAGCATACGGCGCGCCTGCGCATGCAGGCTCTTGTCGGCGCTTTCAAGCAGTTTAACACCACCAATCTAAACGGCTTCACCTCAACCCGCAGCAGCTATAATCGCGACAAGCTACTTGAATACCAGACGCGGTTTTTCATAGACAATGGCTACATTTTAAACATTGAGGAACTGGCTAGTCTTTTCCATTTGCCGCACACCTCGGTAGAGACTCCCAACATTGTTTGGGCCACCACCAAAACCGCCGAGCCGCCGCCCAATGTACCGGTACTGGTTAAGGGCGAAGAGGATACTCTGAGCCTGCTCGGGGTTACCAATTTCCGCGGTGATAACCGCGTTTTTGGCCTGCGCCGGGTAGACCGCGGGCGCCACGTTTATATCTTGGGCCAAACCGGCACCGGTAAGTCTGGCGCGCTGGAGCTTCTGACCATTTCGGATATTTATTACGACCAAGGTTTCGCCGTCATTGATCCGCACGGCGACTACGCCCAGCACGTACTCAGCTTTATACCCGAGCGCCGGCTGGAGGATGTGGTTTACTTTAATCCGGCTGACACCGACTACCCAATCGGCTTCAACCCGCTGGAAGTGACCGATAAGACGCTAAAAGGCCACATCAGCTCGGAGATGGTAGGCGTGCTCAAGCGACTGTTTGCCGACAGCTGGGGTCCGCGTCTGGAATACATTCTGCGCTACACCTTGCTGGCGCTGCTGGATTATCCCAATTCCACGCTGCTTGATATTACGCGCATGCTGACCGATAAAAAATTTCGGGCCAACGTAATTGAGCACATAGACGACCCGGTCGTTAAAAACTTTTGGGTAACCGAATTTGCCAGCTGGAATGATAAGTTTGCCAGCGAGGCCGTCGCCCCGGTGTTAAACAAAGTTGGGGCCTTTACGGCCAACCCGATGATTAGAAACATCATCGGCCAGCCAAAAAGCACCTTTAATCTGCGCCAAATTATGGACGAGGGCAAAATATTGGTGGTTAATCTTAGTCGTGGGCTGATGGGCGAGGACAACGCCGGAATTTTGGGCGCCATGATGGTGACAAAAATACAACTGGCAGCCATGGGCAGGGCAGACATGGCGGAAAGCAAGCGCCGGCCGTTTTATCTATATGTAGATGAGTTTCAAAACTTCGCCACCGACTCGTTTGCCACAATATTGAGCGAGGCTAGAAAGTACGCCCTCAATCTAACCATCGCCAACCAGTACATATCACAGATGGCCGAGGCGGTGCGCGACGCCGTCTTTGGCAACGTCGGCACAATGATGAGCTTTAGGGTCAGCCCCGACGACGCGCCGTTTCTGACCAAGTACTTTGAGCCGCAGTTTGAGCCCACCGACCTTATTCAGCAGCATTCGCGCTACTTTTTTATAAGTATGATGATTGCCGACGAAAAGGCGCCGCCCTTTTCTGCCAAAACTCTTAATTTGCCGGAGACCCCTATTGATATGACCAGCCGCATAATAGAGCTGTCCAGAAGCCGCTACTCCAGCGACCTGGCGGCCGTAGACGCCCATATACGCGAAAGTTCCATAGAACATAAGGCCGTGGCTGAAAAAGTCGCTGCGGCCAAGCCCAATGCCGCTCCCAGCCACCGCGTCGGCCGGATGGCCACCAGTTTAGTCCAAACCGGCACAATCTCTAAAGTTGAGGAGTTTCGCGGCGATTCCGGCGACGAGCCTAAGCCCGAGCCTGCTACTGCTGGTAACCCCGAGCCCGCTAAGCGCAAGCGCACTCGCCGTGGCGGCCGTGGCCGTAAAAAACCAATAACTATACCAATGCCCAGCGTCGCTGTGCAGACTCCGCCCGAATCGGTTGCTAAAGACTCCAAAAGCGACGAGTTTACTATCCGTCTGCGTTAGAGCAGGTTAGGACTAAACCAAGTTATAAATCATTGTTCGTATAAACCTGAACATTTTACGAACAAAGTATGTGGGTAGTTGACTAGGCAGGAACTAGGTCAGTAAGGCTATAGACCGGGCAGGCTAGTCAATTAGCAGGTAAATAAAAACTGAATAAAAATTTGGACTAGCAGAAGACGGCCAGAAGCCGGAGGGTAGTGGTAAATTGAGTCATAGACATAACGTCGCACAATGTATATTTTGCGACTCTATATATGGGTACTGGGTATGGTTGGCAATACCTCCCCTAACAGGGGAAGTTTAGGCATTTAGCTTAGAATCGTCCGATCACGGCCCTGCCTGCGTATCTTTATATGCTTTTATATATGTCCTACCAGCTCATCGCCCGGCAGTGGGCTTGTTGTCACATTATCATAAGTTATCCACAAGCTGCCCAAGCCATCCATTTGCTTTTTGGCACTTTCATATCCATATATATTTTTGCCCTATTCTTCCCCTTTTTAATTATTATTTGACTTTTCACAAAAACTTAGCGCAGTATGCTTTTCTGCCCTGCCGGTATATAAAATTAGTTTGTGAACAAAAAGCGAACTAGAAAGGAGAGTGTAGGAGCGCTGAGCCTTTTAAGCTTCTGCCACAAAGTCAGTTTCTATGCCTTGAGCCTGGAGCTGTTCGTGGTATCTAGCCAGCCTTTCAACGTGACTATTACCAATCCGGCGGTTATCTAATAAATATTTAGTGACGGAGCTCAGGGTCGTAAGTGAATCAAACGGCAGCCCATACTCGTCTTCAATCTTCCCCCTGCCGCCCTCCTGCCTATCAAACTGAGCAAAGACTGCTACCGGCTGGAGTCCAGCTTTAACCGCTAGTTTTATGCCCTTTGTTACTTCGCCGCCAGTTGTTACACAGTTTTCGGCTAGTAGTACTGTCTCACCTGGTTCAAAATCGCCTTCAA
This sequence comes from Binatia bacterium, assembly GCA_035542755.1. GTDB lineage: Bacteria > Patescibacteriota > Saccharimonadia > Saccharimonadales > UBA10212 > RYN-425. The sequence continues at coordinate 6,004 of DATKKU010000022.1, forward strand.
TCGGCTGATGAATGGTGCTTGTTTCTTTATCTGGCTCGGTAACTCGCTCCCACAAAAAGGATAGGCCGCTTCGCATCGCAATAGCGGCACCGATGCCGGTCTCGGCTTGTGCCTTGCCAAGCATGTGATCAGAGCCGGGGACTGTCTGGGACAGACTAAGAACTTTAGCGGCCGAGCGGCCAATCACTAAGTCCCGCAATTTTTCTTGATCAACCGTACTCATGACGCCCTCGGCGTCTAATCTGTAATTAATGGACAGAATATGTCGGTCATTGTAGTAATAAGGAGACAGGCGACCCGAATTTAAGGTCACGCCGGGCTCATCCACAAATCCAATTATACCCCTGTCCCAAAGTCCCACCGCCAATCTCTCGTGGTCCTCTTCCGGTATGTGCATTGAGTTTAATTATATACTAAATCTATGCGTTGTATTTTGCACAATTATACTTCCCTGCCCTAGTGCTTGGGGTTGCGAATAATCAGTAGACTCATTACGCCAGCGCTGGCCGCCAGCACAGCGCACAGACCCATGCTGAAGCGAAAGACTTGGGCGGTACCAAGAATACCCAGTACGGCTACTGTAACCAGGCCGCCGATACGAGAGATGTCGTTGTTAATGCCAGAGGCGATACCAGAGCTGGAATCGCTTACCGAAGTCATGACGGTGGTAGTTAGCGGCGCAACCATCAGCGTTAGGCCAATACCAAATAATATGACTCTGGGTAATAGAAAGCTTAGGTACCGGTCACCCGGGCTGTAGCTAAGTAGCAGTAGCATGGCGACGGCAGATATCAGTGGCCCGACTGCCATAAACAACCTGGGCCCATGCTTAGCCGACAGGCGCCCGACCTTGCTGGAGAAGAAGGCCATCAGCAGCGCCACCGGCAGCAAGCTGATACCAGCTATAAGGCTAGAATAGCCCATCTTGGTTTGCAGGTAGATTACTAGGGCAAACATGAAGCCGGCTAGGGCGCCATACATGGTTAGAGTCATAGCGTTAGAGCCGGCAAAGTTACGCGACCGAAATAGACCCAGTGGCACCATTGGGTCTTTAGTAACCGATTCCCACCATAAAAAGCCCACTGTCAGTACGCCGCCAATTACTAAAGATATGACTGACAAAGGCGCCCAGTTGGTAGTGGGTCCGTGTATCAGGCCGTAGCAAATACCGCTTAGCGCTAAGGCCGCTAGGATGGCTCCGCCAACATCAATTTGCCGAGGTTTGTCGTCCTTTGTTTCTTCTATACTCTTTGAACCCAAAAGGGCGCACAGCGCTATTAACGGCAAGTTTATAAAAAATATCCAGCGCCACGAGGCAACATCCAGCAAATATCCCCCGGCCAGGGGTCCAATCACCGCAAAACTGCCGGAAAACGCCGTCCATTTGCCGATGGCTGCGCCCCTCTCTTCCCTGGGGAAGTTGGTGTTAATAATTGCCAAACCGCCCGGCACTAGCAGCGCCCCAAAAGCACCCTGAACGATGCGCGCGGCAATTAGAGCATTAACATTGGGCGCTGTAGCGCATAGCAGCGAAGTTAAGCCAAAACCAATCAGCCCAACAAGATAAATGCGCTTGCGGCCAAATATATCGCCCAGCGAGCCGCCTAGGAGCATTAAAGAGCCCAATGACAACGAATAGCCCACCACAATCCACTGCAAGTCGCTAAAACTGGTGTTGAGGGCCGATTGTATCTTGGGCAGCGCTAAAGTTACAATACTGCCGTCTAAAAAGGCTATGCCGCTGCCAAGGACCGTCGCAGCCAGCACCAGCCTCTTGCGTGTGCTCAGTGTCATAACTACCTAAAGTGCATCGCGTTTTAAAAATAGATACCAGCCGACCGCCCAGCCGATTAACAAATATACCAGGAATGTGACTGCGCTTCTCAGGGGATGGTTAGTCTGATAAAAATGAATGTTGGGCGGAATCTGACCGGGGTCTAGTATTACCTGCTTTAGCGACGTGAACGGCAAGTACTGGTTCTTGCTCTTGATTAAAAGCGCCAGCAGCGACTCAACAATTCCAGGCACTAAAAACAGCACGGCGATAGCGCCCACCAAATTTCTGATTAAAGTTGCAAACAGCAGCCCCGTCAGAGAGTAGGCTATCAGATAGTAAAGACAGCGGCCTAAGATGTACGGCGCGTCAAAAGTCTGTGGCGGCAATGGGACATTTTGAAGACTAACGCCGATATGAAAGCTCAAAATGCCAAGTAACACCAGCGGGATAGCTATGATGGCGCTATAGGCCGTAACCACTGCAACTTTGCTGGCTAGAACCTTGGAGCGGCTGTTACTGGCGGTCAGGGTGTACATAATGGTGTTATAACGATATTCGTGGGCCATGACTAGAACCGACGCGATAGCGCTAAATAATGATGCAACGCCAATCGCTCCAAAGGCAGCCGATATGTAGGCGTGGCTATCAAAAGCGTGAGGGTTAAAGGGGCTGGAGTGAGTTTTATAACCGGTCAAAAAATCAATTAAGACGATGAAGACTATGGCCAGCGCCGTCAAGACATAGGTGGAACGAATGGTTAGGAACTTTCTTAGCTCGGCTTTTAAGACAAGGTTCACTTTTTGGTCTCCTTATTCAGATTAGCCTGGTATTCCGAAGCGTTTTCGGTCAGCTCTAAAAAGGCTTGCTCCAGCGAAGCGGTATGCGGCGATAGTTCCAGGACCGTCAGCTTGGCATTGTGTGCTAATTTGCCTACGTCGTCGGTTGCAGCAGACTCAACCAAAAAGCCATTGCCTGACTTTTGGTACTTGGTACCGGCCTCTTTGAGGGCTTTTTCCAGAGCTGACCTGCTGCTGGCTCTGACAAAGACTGACGATGTGCTGCCGGCTAAAAGCTTGTCCACGGATGTATCGGCAATCAGTTTGCCCTTGCCAATAACAACCACGTTATCAACCATTTGCGACACTTCGCTAAGCAGATGGCTAGAGATAAACACGCCGTTACCGGCAGCCGCGTAGTCGCGCATAAATTGCCTCAGCCAGGCTATACCCTCCGGATCCAACCCGTTGGCCGGCTCATCCAGCAGTAAATACTTGGGCTTACCCAAAACCGCCGCGCCTATGCCAAGCCGCTGGCTCATGCCCAGGCTAAACTTGCCGGGCTTAGATTTGGCAACGTCTTTGAGTCCCACAATATCCAGCACTTCGTCCACCCTGGAGTCGCTGATGCCGCCCATGGCCGCTAAAACTCTCAGATGGTTGCGTGCCGTGCGGGTGGGATGAAAAGCCTTGGCTTCCAGTAAAATACCGACAACCTTGGAGGGCTTATCGTAGTCGTTTAACTTCTTGGAGTCGTAGGTTGTTTGGCCACTACCGTTATCAAGGCCCAACATCAGGCGCATGGTAGTAGACTTGCCGGCACCGTTAGGGCCCAAAAAGCCCGTAACCTTCCCGGTTTCAACTTCAAAAGACAAATCATCAACAGCTAGTTTTTGCTTACCGCCAAAACCATAGCCCTTACTGAGGTTCTTTGCCCTAATCATTACTACCCATTATAGGCGCTTACCCGACTTGGTGCTCGGCATAATTTACAACAGCCTACCTGCCCCGCCCTACTGGACGGATGCTGGCGTGTCCGAAGAATAGCCCGACTGCAATTGAGAACCACCACCGGTCTGCGAACCGCTGGATGTACCCTGCAGTGAGCCATTGAACTCTATTGGTAGTTGGCCGCCATCGCTGGTACCGGCGTCAGTGGTTGGCGCGCAGGGTTTAGCAGAAGCATGTTTGTGCAAAAAAAGTCCGGCAACGCCTAAGATAATAATCGCTAAGACAACTAACAGGCGGTGGGTTCTTATAAACTTTTTTGTTTTTTTCATTTGACCTAGGTAAGTATAGCAAACCGGAACGCGTAACAGCTATATTTATGCACGGCAGCGTGACTGTTACAGATTAGTCACTTATAAAACACCCGGCCGTTGACCCGGACATCAAGATACTGCGAGGGTTGGATATTTTTTTGGCTAAAGTTGTGGCGAGCCGCCAAAAATTGGCCAATCTGGACAGTCGGATTGCCGGACAGGTTAAATTTAACAAAGTACGGTTGGTCGGTGGTGTATAGGTCTAGCTCTGACGGTGACTGCGGCAAAACCAACGACTTAATAGGCACCCCGCTTTTTTTAGACTGGTTTATTAAATCGGTTATAAATAGTACGTTGTCCGAGCTAAGCACCTGCTTGCCCAAAGTGTCGGCAAAACCAGCTTGGTCAACGACTGTCACAAGGTCTGGCGGTTTTAGATAGTGACTCTTGGGGCTGACCGCCCGGCCGTCACTATCAATCACAAAACTTTTATCAGCACTCTGCAAAAAGAAAGCCGGCGGCGCAATCTGCAGTCGAATTATCGGCCGCTGGCTAAAAATTGGCAACTCCACGCTTACAGCATTGACTTCCGGATAGTCACGCCTGAAGTCAGCCGCCACAGCGTTCTGGTTAAAGCTTATTTTAGTCCGGTCGGACAGTCCGTGTAGATAATTAGTGGCCGAGTCCTGGTAGTTGGTCTGCGAATGATAAAACGTGCTAGTGGCTACAACGACTGCCTTTGAACTAACCATCAGACTCCTCACCATAAGCACCACCAATGCCAGCAGCAGCAGAACATCAACCGACCGGACTAAATATTTACCAAACCGGCCGGGCTTGGGCGGTGCATAAAACGGACTAGCTTTAGAGTTGCTGGCTGCGCCGCTGCGATAATAATTACTCATCCGTGGTGCCTGCTCGCGCGAAAGCCGGTTTCTGGGACGCTGGTCGTTTTTCTTACTCATGCGCCGGCGGTTTGAATAATAATTTTGGCAAGCTCCTCGGCAGCATCAGATTTTGACAGGCCGTGCAGATTTTTGGCTAGCTGTTCGCGGCGAGCGCTATCAGCTAGCAGCTTCTGTACGAGGACTATCAGGTCCGTAGCGTCGGCATCCTCGCTCAGTATTACGGCAGCGTCGGCGTCGGCTAGAACTTTGGCATTTTTAAGCTGATGGCCGCCGGCCAGAAATGGGCTGGGAATAATAATGCAGGCCTTGCCCTGCACAGCAAACTCGGCAATTACCGTCGCCCCTGCCCGACTTATAATTAAATCGGCGGCGGCGCTATATTTATAAAGGTCGCTTACAAAGTCGCGCCGCAGCACCCGCCGCTGCTGCTCGGGTGTCAGTGCCCGCTGATAAGCATGCTCAGTGGCTTGCAAATGCTGATGACCGGTCATGTGCGCAATGTATAGATTGGCGTCCTGGCTAAGCAGCTGCGGCGCCGCCGACACTAAAAGCTGATTAAGATGAACTGAGCCGTTGCCGCCGCCAGTCAGTAGTAAAAGTTTGGCATCCTTTGGGATGTCCAATTGCTTTTTAAAGGTTTTTTGGTCAGGGGCGCTAATGGCTGCAATATGAGCATCCAGTGGGATACCCACGTAGCGCACGCCGGGCTCATCGCTAGGCATGCCGCTGGCCCGCACCGTCGCCCAGCGGCCGACTATCTGGTTGGCCAGCCCACCAATGGCGTCGGAATCGTGGGTTATGATTGGTATCCCCTTGATACGGGCTGCCAGACCAACCGGCACGCTTACAAAGCCGCCCTTAGAAAAAAGCGCATCTGGTTTTACACGCGACAAAATCCGGTAAGCCGAACCAATGCTCGTAAGCAACCTAAAAAAATCACGGATGTTGAGGGCAATTGTTTTAAAGTCAGTTAGTTTGCGCCATAAGCTGTCGTCGTGGTAGCGCCGAAATTTTCCGGCGTTAATATAAAATACCCTGTCAAAATTTTTGTCAGAAACCTTAGGCTTATCACCCTTATGGCCAATATAAACCAGCTGACAGTCGGGCTGCTGACGTTTAAGTTCTTGGGCGAGTGATAATAGAGGGGTTATGTGGCCGCCGGACCCCCCGCCCGTCAAAACTATTACCTTGTGTGTGTGTTTCATCAAAATTGACAACCGGTTCAATTACTTTGTAACTAGTATAGCGCGAAACCTGGAAAACCATGCCTAGCGCCACCGCCAAAAATACCAGACTGGTCCCGCCCTGGCTGATTAACGGCAGGGTTATTCCCTTCAGTGGCAGCAGACCTATCATGGCTCCAATATTAATAATTATTTGAGTGCTAAACCAAGCCAACACACAGACAACTAGTAGCCGGCTGAAGGGGTCGGCGGTACGCTCAATAATTTGTTTGAGCCTGGTTATAAAGGCGCCGTAAATCACCACAATCAAAAAGCTGCCAACAAAGCCAAATTCTTCGGCCATAATGGCAAAGATGGAGTCGTTAGAGGCCTCGGGCGTGTATCCGTAGGCCTGCACACTGTAGCCCAGCCCCAGGCCAAACAAACCGCCCGAGCCAACCGAAATCAGCGCTTGGCAGGCTTGGTAGCCACTGCCCTGACAATTTGACTGGGGGTGCAGATAGGTCGCCAGGCGCTCACGCCGGTAGCCGCTGCTAGCAACCGCTAAAACCAATACAATCGCCACCAGGCCCGATATAAGGGCTATCCTCTTCATCGGCACGCCAGCCGTAAAAGCGGCGGCGCCAATCATGACAATCATCACTCCGGCCGAGCCGAGGTCACTCTCCAGCTTAGCGACTATTACTGCTAAAACTACTAGCAGTATAAGCAGCGGTCTAACCGTCCGCCCAAAGTCGTTCAGTTCTCTGTTTCGCCAGCGCTCGGCCAAAAAAGCTGCCAGCCAAACTGACAGTGCCAGCTTAATAAGTTCAGCTATCTGAAACGAAAATCCGCCCAGCCGAATCCAGCGATGCGCCGGGTAGGCGGCGTTAATAGGAGTTATCATGACGATTACGGCGCCAACAACTGCCAGCAGCGCTAGGTTCTTGGCATTGCGCCGCCAAAATCCTATTGGCAAAGCAGCAGCGACCGTAAAGCCAACGATACCCAGAGCCACGGCAATCAGTTGTTTGGTAACAAAGTAATTTTGGCTGATACCCTGGCTGGCGGCCAACCCGGGGCTTATGGAATAAACCACCACCAGACCGATAGTCAGCAGTAACGAGGCCAGTATCAGCAGCCAGTAGTCTGGCTTGTGCCGCCTGGACTGGCCGGAGCTTATATCTGCAGGCGAGCGTCTGGCGCGCTCAGACACGGTTAGAAACCTCCGAGAACGTACATGATAAGGCCCAAGAAAGCGGCTACCTCACCAAGAACCCAAAAGCGCATAGTAATTTTTGTTTCTGGCCAACCGATAGCTTCAAAATGATGGTGAATTGGCGAGGACAGGAATATTTTTTTACCGCCGCGCAGCTTTTTGCTGGCTATTTGGATAACCACCGAGCCGGTCTCTATAACAAACACCAGTCCGATTATTGGCAAAAGCAGCACCGTATTTGTCAGCATAGCCACCACGCCAAGCGCCGTCCCGAGCGCAAACGAGCCAACATCACCCATAAAAAAACGGGCTGGATAGATGTTAAACCAGGTGTAGCTAAGCAGCGCCCCGACAATTGTCATGCAAAATCCAGACAGGCCGTATTTTTTCTCAATCAAAGCAATTACCGCGTAAGCCCCGAAGGCAGTCGCCGCCAGGCCGCCGGCCAGCCCATCCAGCCCGTCGGATATATTAACGGCGTTGGCCGTGGCATAAACTACCAGAATAAACAGTGGTATAATCCAAAAACCGATGTGCCAGGTGTGATAAAACGGCACGTGCAGGCTATCAAAGCCTAGCTTGTTATAAAACCACCAGCCGCCAATTAAGGCTATAGCCAGCAGTAGCAGCGATTTAACTTTAGCGCGCATGCCGGCAATGCCACCGCCAATGCCGCGGATATTAATAATGTCATCAAAAAGTCCAATCAAGCCAGCGCCGACCATGGCCGCTAGCGGCAGCCAGGTTTCTGAGCGGCTAAGATTGCCGGCTACAGTAATAATCAAGGTGGCCGATACGAAAATAATGCCGGCCATGGTTGGAATGTTGCGCCGGTGCTTGGCGGCGTGCAGCTTGTGATAAACTGTAGCCTTTTCGCCGGTTACAGCTGTCGTTCTAGCCTTTTTCCACCACTTGCCGGCAAAGGCCGCCGAGGTATATAGCGGCGTTATAGCCATAGCGGCAACAAAGCTAAGAAAGGCCAGAATAAAAATTTGCTCTATGGTAGAGGAACTAACGGATATTTGCAGGCTGCTCATGTCTATTTATTTTCCAATAACCCGTTAATTATAGCACCTTTAGGAACCCGAGCGGGGCGTAACATTAAAATTATTAATAAGCATATGTGCTAAATCAGAAAACAGCGGCATAGCAGCCGTTGTGCCGGCATAACCGCCAATGTGCGGATTCTTCATGGCCACAATGATTACATACTGCGGCTTATCGCCGCCCACAAAACCAATAAAGGTACCGTTAAACTGGTCGGCATAGTAGCCGCCACCGGGGCTTGCCACCTGCGCCGTCCCGGTCTTGCCACCAACCGTATAATTGGCCGGAAAGACCATTGATGGAAAACCCTGTGAGACTTTAAACTGCACTACCCCGGCCATCAGGCTGGCCATTTCCGGGCCAATTTTTGGCGATACTATATTTTTCTTAACAACTATTGGCTTTTCGGTAGTCGTTTGGCCATCCGATGATACTAATTGATCAACCAAACGCGGTTGATAGTAGGTGCCTCCGTTTAGCACCGCCGACAAAGCGGCGGCCATTTGCAGCGGCGTGGCAGTCAAGGCCTGTCCAAAGGCCGTGTTGGCGTAAGTCAGCTGCAGGGCGTAGCCGCTATCGGGAGCCGGCACGTAGCCACCACCCTCATAGCCCTGCTCTATGCCGGTTGGTTTGCCGAGCATAAAATGCTTGGTCAGATAGTTATACCAAGCGTCACGAGCTTGTTGGTTAACAACTCCCGTTTGGTGCCCCATCTGCATCAGCTCCCAGGTAGCTCCGGTATTCATTGATAAATCTAGTAGTTTAGATATGCTGCTAGGGCCTGCTCCGCCGTCCTCCTCAACGTTTTTTACTACGCTGCCGTCCAGCGACCACTGGCCGGGGTCGTAAAACGTGGTGGTTGGTGTAACCACTCCCTGGTCCAAGGCAGCGCTGGTAGTCAGAGTTTTCATAATAGAGCCCACCTCAAACGGATCACTGACCGCCGCATTATTAAATATAGACGTATCACTAACCGTGTAATACTGCGACGGGTCGTAAGTCGGATAGTTGGCCATGGCTTTGATAGCACCAGTGTTGACGTCCATGATTATGGCGCTGCCCTGATCACTCTCGGCGTGCTTGGTGTCTTGAGCAAGTAAGGCCTCCAGTTGTTTTTGCATTCCCAGGTCAACGGTTAGGACCACGTTATCGCCGGCTTTTGGCGCAATCTGAATATTGTCGCGGCTGGCAACCAGCGGCACACCGGAAGCGTCGGTAATGGCTTTAAGCGAGCCAGGCGTCCCGGACAGCTGCTTATTCATAGCCTGCTCCAGCCCGTAAGTGCCGGTACCGTTATCGTTTACAAAGCCCAGCAGCTGGGACGCCAGGCTACCCTCTGGATAGGTGCGGTAATCTAGAGCCTGCGTGCCAATACCCGGCAGCTTGGCCTTTTGCACGGCGTCGTTTTGGTCTTCGCTGAGCCGTTTACCCAAAACCACGTAGCGCGTACCGTGGGTGCGCAGCTGCTTGGCGTAATCGGCCGGATTACCGCCTATGATTTTAGAAATTTTGTCGCTGTCGCCCGAAACGTCTTTGACCAGGCTGGGGTCGGCGTACAGTGTATAGAGTTTTTCGTTTAAGACTAGGGGTGTAATCCCACTGGCATCATGGGCTTCTATAATGCCGCGGTCAGCGGCAATTGAATATTGGCGTAACTGGTCAGACAATGCCGCCTTTTGGTAGTAATCGTGCTTGATAACTTGCAGCCAAAACAAGCGAAGTACTATGACTACCCCAATAAAAAGCAAAAAGCCGTACCACGCGTACAGTCGGCGATTGGCGCTGGTCGCTCTCGACGAACCGCGCTTTGCGTAGCTGTCGTTCATTTAAAGATTACTGGCTAATCACTCCGGCGGGCGTAACACTAACTAGGCTTTTAGCAGTTGAGCTGGCCGCCACCCTATCGAGCGACTGCAAGCGGGCCGCAGCGACCTCCAGATTGGCTTTCTCGTCTTTTAGTTTACCTTGTTGCTGTTGCAAATCATTAATAGTATAGCCGTAGCTGTTGGTTTTTGTAACTTGGGTCAAATAAAGCAGCCCAACTAAACAAGCCAGCACTATTAAGATTATGGAGTTACTTATCGGCCCAAGCGTGCGCGACGTGGCAACGAAAGAGACCGAGTTTTGATTGCGCCTTAGGTGGCTGCGCCGACTCATGGCGACGGAACTTGAGTATGTCATATTTTTGTTTTTGGTGGCAGCGCCTTTTTTAGAGCATTTTAGCGCTGCCTTTTATCCCTAGTATTTGCGCGTCAGGTTGTCCTTACAAGACTCTGACGTGCACTTTATATGCCCGGGATGTACTCTGTACCTTTATTGGCATGAGTTCCTTATTAACCCTTTCTTTTTGTTTTTATTTTTGCGACGGCACGCAGTTTCGCACTGCGGGCTCGTGGATTGGAAACTATTTCTTGAGCACTGGCGGTAATCGGTTTTTTGGTCAGTGTCCGAAGTTCGGCATCGTATCGCTCGCCAGCGTTATCGGCAAAATACTGCTTCACAAGACGGTCTTCCAAACTATGAAAGCTGATGACCACTAGTCTTCCCCCTGGCGCAAGTAATTCCTCCCATAAAGGCAGGCTGCGTTCCAGTTGGTTTAACTCGTCGTTAACGGCTATTCGGAGTGCTTGAAAGGTCTTAGTAGCCGGATGAATCCGGGCGCGACCAAACCGTCTTGGTACAGTATCTTCAATTATTTTCGCGAGCTTTTCAGTAGAGGTTATCGGCCTACCGGCAATAATCGCCTGTGCAATTTTAGCTGCACCGGGCTGTTGCCCATAATCGGCCAATATACGCGTCAGCTCCTCCTTCGTCGCATGATTAACCAAAGTGTCGGCAGTACCTGCCTGTCTTTGGTCCATACGCATATCCAGCGGTCCGGCGCGGCTGAAGGAAAATCCCCTACCCGGCTCATCCAGGTGCAGTGAACTTGTTCCCAAATCTGCCAAAATCATGTCATACATCCTGCCGTCCTGCCTTAACTGCCGGCTGGCGGCTAAGAAGTCACTGTGCAGAATGTCGGCGCCTTTAATCTTGTCGCTTAACGCTGCAACGGAGTCTGAATCGCGGTCAACCAGGGTTATTTGGCCCAAGTTTCCCACGGCGCTAGCTACCGCTGATGCGTGCCCACCATAGCCTGCAGTCAGGTCTAGGTATGTCTCGCCCTTACTTGGCGATAAATACCTAAGTACCTCTTGAACCATTACAGGGGTATGGATTGGCGTCTCTTGTTTGTTTTGATTTGGCATTTTTGTTTTTGTTTTTACAAGATCACCTAATTAGCAGCCAGCTTTTTGTTTTGGGTTTGTTTTTTGTTTTTGTTTAGAGGGAGCTTAAATGCGCGAAACAAAAGTTTCTTGCTAGATGAGCTCCGAGAAAAAGTTCTTTTGAGAGAGACTTTTAAAGTGAGGTGGAGTTTTGGGAGGTGTTACTAAAGTAAGGTGCTAGGGTTTTGATAACGGTGGGCCCCATGTCCGCCGGCTGGCTGCCAATTAGCTAACCTCGAATTGATAATTCGTTAGTTTTTGTTTTTGGCGCTTTTTGCTTAGATTTGCTGCTTATTATAGCTCGCGAATTGTTAAGGTTCTTTTTGAACGCTCTATATCTATTTGGCGGTTACTCGCCAGTAGCGTCCGGCCCGCACGGCTACGACTTCCCGGTCTATGCCGGCGTGGTCCAGAAGGTGTTTGGGCAGCGGTACCCGACCCTGTTTGGCGTCGATTTCGCTCTCCACCTTCCCCATTCGGAAGCGGACATTCAGATCGGCGGTGGCCTCGTCTAAGATGTTGCCCGACAGTGCCGGTTCAACCAGTTCTTCCCAGACGGACTTTGGATATAGGTGCAGGTATTTAGCGAACCCTTGAGTGATAACTACGCCAGATGCAAACTCGGCCCGAAGCTCGGCTGGTATTGTCAGCCTGTGCTTATCATCTAGCCTGCGTTCGAAGTAGTCTCCCATGTATTGCTTTCTTTACCTGCTACTACGCTTTTTGTTTTGTGGTGGGGCTAGCTGTTTTGGCTACCCACTTTTACCCACTGATGCCAGTGTACAACCCACTGTTACCCACTTGCAAGTGTTTTATAAAAAAGATGTCCGCGACGACGGACATCTTATCCACAGTTATTTAACAAGCGTGACAATTACACAATATGTGGTGTTAGCACTAGCCGCTCACCCACCATCTAGCGGTGCGGTCTGACATCGGCAGCTGGTGTGCCTGTGTTAGCTGAATGCGCTCGGTTATAATCTACTGCTTCTTTACCGAGTAATGCCAAGGCAGCTGCACCGGCAGCCATTGATAATATAAACTTGGTCCCTGCTCTATCAAAGCGACGGTCTTCTGCGGCAGCAGCGCGACGAGCCTGACTGGCCGTGGCACTTTCTTCGGCAGCTACAAAAGCAGCTACTTCGTGGTCGGCAATCATGTGGGGAATTAATTTTGGGTGTGGTACTTGGTGATGTGTTTGTTTGTGAGCCATGACTAATATACTAGCATAAAGTGTTAAAACGGTCAAGCTTAGTTTGAAGTACTATGACTTAAGACAGGCGCTTAATCTCAGCCGCAAACCATCTGGCGCTGGGGCGAATTTTGCGGCGCATGGTCTTACGGTTTACCTCTACCAGGCCAAACTTTGGCCACCAGCCCATAGCCCACTCAAAATTATCCAGCAGGCTCCAGTGAAAATAGCCAACTATTTTAACGCCTTCGCTCATGGCTCGCTGCATAGACACAATTGTCTCTTCTATCCACCAGCGACGGTATTGGTCGTGCATATCGGCAACGCCGTTTTCGGTAATAATTATCGGTTTGCCATAGTGCGCCCAGACCCGCAGCAGCAGCGGGTAAATACCTTCTGGTTCCATGTACCACCCCAGATCATTAATCGGCAAGCTGGGGTCAGCCGGACGCGGCGGCAGGCCTAGCCGGTAGTAGTCCGTAAAATAGTAGTTAAGACCAATGAAGTCCTGCTCTTTGCGGATTTTTTGCAAGAACCACCAGTTCCAAAAATAGCGCATCCACTGGGTTATAGATTCATCAACGATACTATGGGCTCGTTTGGCCTGAATGTTGGCCAGCTGCGCGGCTATGCCTATCTGGAGGCTTGGCTTGTGGTGTTTTAGAAGGTAGTAAGCCTGACGATGGGCTTTGCCTAGGTTAGAATAAACTCTGAAAAACTTTGTTAAACTTCGTTTTTGGGGCGGATACTCCCCGGTTAGATAGCCAAAGCTGGTAAAAACGTTTGGCTCATTGAGAGTTATAACGTAGTTAACTTCATCGGTTAATTCCTGCGCTACTTTATGAATAAACCTTTCAAAATAAAAAACGTTGCGCCGCTTTTCAAAACCGCCCATAGCATCAAACCACACCGGTACCGTCCAGTGCCAGATATTGAGCATCGGCTCCATACCGCGCAGCCTTAGCTCGTGGATATAGTCTTTATAGTGGGCAATGGCTTCTGGGTCCCAGCGGCCTTCCTCGGGTTCAATCCGCGACCACTCCAGAGTGAAACGAAAGGCGTTAAAATTTAGTTTTTTAGCGATATCAAAGTCACTTTTGTAGCGCTTGTAGTGCTCTATCCCTTTGCCGGAAATGTAGTTATCGGGGTCTTCCACCCGGTGCTTTATCTGGCCCCAAATCGGCAACTTGTCTATGCGTTTGTAGGCGCCGCTGTTGGGAGCTTTACGGGCTGTAATTTTGGCTAGGTGAGTAGCATTGGCCAGCTCCCAAACCGACCACTGGTTATGAGTGTCGCCTTCTACCTGATGCGCCGATGTGCTGCCGCCCCACATAAAATCTTTAGGAAAGATATTTTTATCTATTTCTTCGGGCATCTTAAGCCCTATTTTAACAGAGTAACCACAAACGGTAAGGAGCTTTTGCCGCGGCTGAGGCCGTCAATCGTCGCCATTTCTTGCTCGTTCAAGCTAAAGTCAAACACGTCCAGGTTGGCTTTAATACGGCCTGAATCGGACGATTTGGGTATCGGCACGGTGCCGTGCTGCACTGCCCAGCGCAGCATTACTTGGGCCACCGATTTAGAATGGAGTTTTGAAATGGCTTCAAGAGTTTTATCGTTCATGGAATGGCCACGTGCCAAGGGGCTATAGGCCTCCACGACTATTTTGTGCTTTGCGCAAAACTCCAGCGTCGGGACCTGCTTGTCGTAGATAAAGGGATTAAACTCAATCTGATTGACGGCCGGCACAACCTCGGAATTTTCCAGCAGTTCTTGCAGGTGCTGCGGCTGATAATTGGATACACCGATTGATTTTACCCGGCCCTGTTTTTGTAGTTCGGTTAGTGCCCGCCAGGATTTTTTGCGGTTACCGGCGCTGTGGCCCGGCCAGTGGATAAGATATAAATCCAGATACTCCAGCCCCAGCCGGCTCATACTTTGGTCAAAGGCCCGAAGAGCGCTGTCGTAGCCTTGGTCGCTGGTCCATAGCTTGGTAGCTATAAATAGGTCGCTGCGGTCTAAGCCGCTGGCTTCAATCGCCAGCCCAACGCTTTCCTCGTTACCGTAAATCCTGGCTGTATCAATTAAGCGGTAGCCAGTTTTTAGAGCGGCTTGAACTGCGTTTTGCGCCTCGGCGCCATCGGCCAGCTGCCAGGTCCCAAAACCAATAGCTGGCATCTTGGCTCCGGTGTTTAGTTTTAGCTGCAAAATATCAGACACATACCCTCCGCTTTTAGTATTGCCGCCTGGCTTCAGCTGTTTTAGGCGGCTAGTCTCTGGTCCAAGTCCCGCAGTAGCTTATCTGTATTATACCGCCAAGCATCATCGCGCTGCGAAGGATTTTCGTAATAAAACGTCGTGCCGCAGGCCAACATGCCAGCATTCAGTGCGCTGTGAAGCGTGTCAACAGCCCGCAGATTAAGCGCTTCACTATCCATAACTCCGCTTGATAACACCACGTCAATTCCGCTGCCGCTAAGCATCCGCCTGGCGTACATTGACGCTCTAAATGCTTCTGCCGCCACCGCTGGACCGCTTTTCCCGGCCAGCCCGCCAGGGACTTCTATAATATCTTTGCCCTCGGCATCTACTGGCCGCTGTCCGGGCCAGGTGTTGGGCCTAAGCAGAACACTGACAGTCCCCGATTCAACTACTTCTTTAAGTAGGGCGACCTCATCCTCCCGGCTGTCTTGAGGAGACGTCCTGAAAAACACCGGCTGAAATTGCTCGGTAATCGGCCTAAGACCCCTTAGCACCTGACCCGTTGCCCGGGCGTTGCGGCTGAGTATTTGATGCCGGCCGCCGTCTTCTTCCAGTACATTTGGACAGCCGCCGTTTAGAATAACTCCGTCAGCCCCAGCCTCGTAAGCCCGGCGGACAAGTTCAATTGATTCTGTTACCGGGTCGTCACTAACCGGCGCGACATTGATTAAGAGGTATTTGCCCCTTGCGTGACAAATCGCCGCCATTTCGGCAATTTCTTGCTCTACAACGTCCATGCCCTTGTTGGGCATACCCAGACTATTAAACGTTTCGCCGGTCAGGGCGTCGTGGTAATAGACCCGGACGGGCTGGCCGGTGTGTTGGCTGATTATTAGCTTGCCGTCCTTGTCGTACTGGTTTCCGTAGCGAGGCTCCAACGTGTATGAGCCAGCCTCTACCCAGCCAACGCCGGTCTGGGCCATCAAGGCTACTTCTTCTACGCTTTTGACCACCCCGCCAGCATTGGCCCAAGGTGAGACCAAGTGGTCTAGGTGCCCCAAACTCCAATTGAGCTCGCTCATATTTCGTCTCCTCTTTCGCTAATTACTAGGCCCATTCTCTCAACCAGCTTGCCATCGTCCACCACCAAAGTATTACGGATAACCGAGCGCAGCACCCTGCCGCCAATCATATTGCCGTGGTAGATGCTGGTTGGATTTTGAACTTGGCCGAGCTCCCGCAGGTAACTTACCTTTGTGTGACGACCAAGCCTAACCCCAATAATTTCGGCCGGCTTAGTAGAAGTAACTTCAACCAGTCTATCAAGAGAAATTCGCCCTAAGCGCTCCTGGTAAAGCAGCTGTGGCATGGTTTCCTCTATGCCACTGACCCCGTAGCAGGTCGCGCCCGGCTCGGAAGTTTCGTGGCCGTGAGGATTAAGTACCTCGGCACGCCTTTTATTTTCTGGCGGGTGGGGCGCGTGGTCGGTCTCAACAATATCAATGTCGCCATTAACCAGCATACGCCACAGCTCTTCGGCGTCGTCCTGACGGGCCAGCGGCGGCTGCATTCGCTTGTTCCAGCCGCTGGTCATGACCTCGTGCGAGGTTTTGAAAAGATGGTGCGGCGTTACCCCGCAGGTAACCGGCAGCTCGTGGTCCTTGGCAACCTTAACCACTCGCACTTCATCGGGGTTATTGACGTGGCAGACATGCAGCGGATGCTCGTACCTAATAGCCACCATAGCGATTATTTCTTCCAGGTCGGCGTTGCCGCGGTGGACCAAAATTGGCTTATCGGGAGCGACCTCGTGCCAGCGCTTTACTATGGGCTCGTAGTCCCAAACATTGATGTCTTTTACTGATTCGTTGCCAGTGGTCAGGCCAAAGTAAAGCTTTAGGCCAATCGTGCCCTTGCTCATGGCTTCCAGCTCGTCCAGATTTGTTGGCTGAGCTTCGGAATCCAGCTGCGAGCCGGCATGAAAGGCCATTGGCACCCAGGCTTGTTCTTTGACCCCATTGTGCTTAAATTCAACCTCTTCCCAACTCCAGGTTGGCCGGCCTTGGGTATTGGGCATATCGCACAGCAGGCCAAAACCCGAAAGGGCTGCCGACTTAGTGCCGCTTTCAAAATCTTCTGATAAATTTACGGGGCTGGGCCAACGCAAGTGGTCGTGAATATCAACCGCCGTTGGGATGGTTACAATTTCAAGCTGGTTGCTCATGCTGAACTACCTCTACCTCAGCCTCAAATAACTTACTGCTAAGTGCTAGATAGAGGATGGCGCGGCGCGTTAACACACCGTTTTCCATTTGCTGCTTCCAGCGACCTTGCTCGTGGTGCGTTACGCTAAGCGGGATTTCGTGGTTTCGTGGCCACGGATGGAGCAATATTTTGTCCGGGTCAGCCTGCACAACCTGCATAACTTCCGGTGTGAGTTCGGTACACTCCATGTAGCTGGCTCCGATTCGGGCAATCCTTGCTTCAAAATCTGAAACTTTTTCTTTGGGGCGCCTCTTTTGGCGAGCCTTCTGAAAACGGCTGATGTCAACAACGTTGGCCAGCTGCACGGCTTCTTTGATATCGTCAACCTCCTCAAACCTAATACCGTTATCGGCTAGTTCTTGCTTATATTCGTCGTTGCCATGTCTCAACTTTTTAGCGGCCGAGAAAATGTGCTTAACACCGTAAGGCCGCAAAATATCTATCTGGGAATGAACCGTGCGACTATTCCACGGGTCGCCTATATGTGCAATGGTTAGGCCCTCAAATGAGCCAAAATCATCCTTGATAGTTTTAGCATCTGTGATTGACTGCGTGGGGTGCTGGCCATCGCCATCACCGGCATTAATCACTGGCACTTCGCTGACGGCGGCAGCCTCCGCGGCGTGCCCAACCGTATCTGAGCGAAAGACTATAATGTTATAGCCCAGCTGGTTTAGGGTTATAAATGTATCGGCCAGACTCTCACCTTTTTGCAAGGACATTGACTCCTTTGGGTTGGGCTCGTTAACCATGGGAAAGTCCAGCGAGGCTGCCGCCCGGATAAAACTTAACCTAGTCCGTGATGACGGCTCAAACGTTAAGGCGATGCCCGCCAAATCGCCGTCGTAGGTCTCACGCAGCTCCGAGACGGCTACTTCGCGATTAGCTCTATTGGTTAGCTGATTGGTTTTATCAAGAATGTTATCAAGGACGCTTGGCGTTATCTGTTCTGCAGATATCAGACTGTTACTGCCCTCAAAACTCATTGATATTAAATATCTGCTATCTAGGCCCAATACGCAAGCATAGGCTTTTTAGAATCGGTGGCTACTGGGACTTTGGGTTATTTTTGACGGGTTTGCGGCGCGGCAGATAGGCTAGCTGACGACGCTTTTGATCCAGGCGCACAACATAAGAATCAAATTGCCGCAGCAGCGTGGAGTATTGGCGATTGGGCACCATCAGACTCAGGAGTTTATTCTTCTCTTTCAGATATTCAACTAGGCTAAAAAAGTCGCCGTCGCCAGAAATAATTACGGCTTTGTCATAATTGGGCATTTCTTTAGTGGCCCACAGTACCAGCTCGGCATCAACGTTGCCCTTCACCGCCCTTTGAGCTGCCGGGTTATTGTCGGCAGCCGGCACTACGGCAGGTTCCGGCGACAAATCCTCGGCAGCTTTTTCGCCATAAGTTTTAAAAGCTTCGGCTGGCTTTTGCTCGCCCTGGGCCGGAGTTTTAAACATTTCCAGCGTTGGCTTTAGCACCACCAGATAGCCAGAGTCGTGCATTTGGTTATAGAGGTCCTCATTCTCTGGCATGTAGCCAATAAACATATAGGCGCACTCCACGCCAAATTCACGGCGCAAATAGGCGCGGAACTTGCGCCAGTCCATCTTCCAGCCGTTCTTCTGGATACCGAGGTTTAAATTTTGATTATCTATAAAGGCGTAATTTTTAGCCATTGGTTGCCGATTATCTCACCCTGTCGTGAGTAGTTATAACTTAGTTTCACTCCCCATTGTACTCTAGTATTGCCAATTTGCAAGAAATATTGTAAAATACCGTCGTTCGTGTCTCGTATCCAACGAGTTTCGAAAGTGAGGGAGCATATGTCATCCACCATGGATGAGCACCCGGAGCAACGACCTCTGGTCGTCGTCAACATCTACAGCGGTGCGGAACCGACCGTCGCCGCTACGCCCGTCACAGGCAGCCTGACAAGACGTCTGTCCGAATCCCCGACAACCCCGCCGCCTGTCGCGCCATCGGCGCCCAGCGGCAACAGCGGAGGCCACATCCACATCGACAACCTGTTCGACGACTTCCTGCGCGTTGTCGCAATCATCGCGGCCATCGTCGCGGTCGTTGCGCTGGCGCTTTTCGGGGCCAGGGCCATTCAGTGGGCATGGGACTACACGTTCGGCAGCGATGCCAAGTCGACGCCGACGACCATCACCGTCCCGGCTCTGCTCAACTCCGAGCGGTTCCTGACGGTCGGTCACAGCGTCTGCGGCGCCGCCTACGTCAACAACGGCTCGGCCATCCGGCTGATGCTCAAGCGGCGGGCGACCTGCGGACACACGGTTTCCGCGGTTCTGCCGGTCGAGCGCGTCCAGATCACGCACGCCGCGTCGATCCTGCGCAACAACGCAACGCTGGTCTACCACGGCACCGAGCTCAACCCGGCAGGTGACCAGTTCCAGAACATCCTGCACATGCCGCTGGGCAACCAGCTGAAGCAGGACCTCAAGCTCGTCAACCTCCGGCTGACGCCGCAGGGCTACAAGCTCTTGCAGGCATCATCCGGCTGACCGAGGCGCGAACAAGAGGGAGCGGCGGCATCCGCCGCCGCTCCCTCGCCTCACATTTATTAAATAATCTTCAAGTTTCTGTGGCTCGCCTGACAGCCCTTGTGAACACTGGCTCTTGGGCGATTTTTTGTTGGTCGGCAATAAAAATTTTACTCTGGCACCAGGCACAGCCATCCATGGGGTGAGCATGGCTGGATGGGTCAGCAGCGTGCTCGGCGGTCAGCCTGGCTTCAAGTTCCAGTCGGCTGGCGTAGACACCGCGGGTCTCTCTGCCACCAGTTGGTATGCGCTGCAGGTGCTCGTGTGGCAATAGACTCTCAATTGACATTAAGTGTAGTTTATCTTGTTTTGCTTAAATCATAATGTAGTTTTTTAGCACCAGGGGTTTTAACCCTGGTGCTTCGGGCGGAGCCGGATGGCTCCGCCCGTTGGTGGCGACGAAACAGCCGAGGCGTCATGCGGTCAGCTCGCTTTCCATCACCTTCAACAGGTGAAGGGCGAGCTCAAATAGCTCTCTGCGGTCGTCGCCCGGATAGTGCTCCAGCAGCCTGGCCTCTTCAAAGCTGTTGTCGCCGCTGATGCCCGTGGCGTTGTAGGCCACGAGTCCGCTGTTGGTCACGGCGATGGCCATGTCCACGCGGAGCCGCATGTGGGCCCAGCCTTCTTCGCTTTGGGGGCCGCGATGCTTCTTCACGGAGAAGCGCCTCTGCCAGGCAAAGCGCACCACGCAGTTGTAGGGCCGGTGTGAGGCCTGAGAGGTTTGCGCGTAGCGGGCGGCCACGCGCTGGACCTCTGCTTGAAGTTCGTCCGTGATGCTCAAAAAGCACCTCCCAACAGTCGTGTGTGACAACTCTTCAGCGCGGTTATTTTAACATAAAATCTGATTTTATTCAAATGCTGCGGAGGTGGAGCTTCCCAAACCTAGATACTGCCCAGCGCTACGTCGCCAATTCTGGCGTTTGGCCGGGAGGGCGGCTTGGGTGGACGCTGCTTTTTGTCCTTTTTTTCTTGCGCACGTTGGTCTAGCTCCCTTACCTTGCGCAGGGTTTCGGCTTTAATAACATAACCCGGCATAAAGCCGGCGCCGTAAAAGGCATAGTGATACTCGCCCGGCTCGCCCGCTGGAATTTGAGTTGGGTAGGATGGTTCGGATTCGGCTGCCATTTTTACTGCTTAGTGATTTCGCTTAGGCC
>DATKKU010000023.1:0-4759 GCA_035542755.1 Binatia bacterium
CCGGCCAGAAAAAAAGTTGAATCCAAGGTTGTATCCGCCAAGACCGAAAACAAGGACGGCCTTAAAATTACCCGCACCTCGCTAAATGAACCCTCCAAAAACCAAAACACCAAAAAGTCTGGCCGCTCAGGTAAAAGGAGGCGAAAATGACTACTAAATCTAAGCGAGCTGACGAACAGGTAAAGGAGCAGCCGGCCGTAGCGGCTGGCACCAACGACTCAATTGATGAGGCCATAATGTACGCCAAGAAGTACTTAGAGGACCTATTGTCTTTTTTTGGCCTGAACACCGAGGTCCGCGGCACTACCGAGGATCACGAGGTTATTGAGCTAGATATACCCTCCACGCACCTAAATGGTTTTTTGATAGGCCAGCGGGGCGACACCATGCGGGCTCTGCAGTATACGATTAGTAACGCTCTTAAAAATCAAAACTTCTACCACACCCGCGTCAATGTTGACGTGGCCGACTATAAACGGCACCGGGCCGAGCGGGTGGTCAAGGACGCCGAGACGTGGTTTAAAGAGGTCCGTGACAGCGGCAAGCCCAAAGAATTGCCGCCAATGAACCCTGCTGACCGCCGAGCGGTGCACCAAGCGGCCACCGACTACGGCCTTGCCACCGAATCAACCGGCTTTGGCCGAGACCGGCACATCATTTTAAAACCGGCCTCTGACACTAAAGACTAACAGTTATATTTTAATAGTCGTTTTGATACTGCCGCACCAAGTAGGCGCCGTAGGCCGGGTCGGCTAGGCAGCGCTGCAAAGACTGGCAGACGCCGCCGTCAAACTTGGAGTAAGCCACAAAGGTAAGTTCCTTTTGGGTTAAATCATCGCCGGTAACATTGGCCGGGCGCTCGTGGATGGGATAGCCGATATAAAACTTGAGAGGGATAGTTACCTGATTTTCATACTGCTGAATTTCGTATTGAACATAAGCCTGCTTGACGTCGCGGCCAACGGCCATGTGGTCGCTATGGTCTGGGTATTTTTGGCTGACATAGTTAGCCTGAGTTCTAATCTCGGCAGGCTGGTAGGCGTGCATTAGCATTGTCAGCGCATCGGTCAGCTGCGCAGAAGTATAGACAGATTGACCATCAACCGACTGAAACTGGGTGATAGCTCCGGACTCCAGTTTGGCTAGGCTCTGAAAGTGAGAGCTGGGGAAACCCTGGCCATTTAGATTGCCATCCGGCAGGTGCATAAAAATTAACGAGACGTTGGCGTCGCCGCGGGGGTTGGCCACAGTTATATACTGGTTTTCGGCCAATTTGACGATGCGCTCTATCCAGATATCATCAGTGCCCAGCATGGCCGAGTAGGCAGCTTCCGAGCCTTGCTCGCGGCCCAACCAGTAAAACTGGTCGTGCCCGGCGTCACCAGCCGTGATATAGACCGTCCGCACGCAGTGACCATCTTTAATATCGTGCAGCACATCGGGGCTCATGAACAGCAAATCGTCGTCCTCGTGAGCCACAATGTTCATATCGGTTGGCACCGTGCAATAAGTGTGGGGGAGCTGATCTAGTGTGATAGGAAGTACGGTGCCAGGCGGGTTAGTAGTGGTGATTGGAGAACTTTTTCTGATACCGTGGTCGTAAAACAGCAGCTGCTCCTTGGGGTTGCTCAGCGAGCCAGCGATTAAAACACTGGCGTTGGGGCGGCCGTAAGCCTTGACTATCTGGTCAAGACTGCAGTCTGGATAATCGGTTGAGCTGCCGTCCAAAGTTAGTAAATAGGCAAAGCTATGCTTGGTTAAATCGTATTGCCAGGCTTTACTGGTCAGCGCGGTTCTAGGGTCGGTGCAAGACTGCAGCGGCATAACATTTAGTTTGCCGCCGCTAGCCAACTTGGTTGGTATAACTCTCCAGTAATCGCCTACTAAAACATCCACCGAGTGGTGCGACAGGACTGTTGAAATCAGGGCATTACGCTGATTGTTGGGGCTCACGGCGGCCTGGTCGTCGTTGTAGGCCTTTACTACGGTTGGTATGGCCAGCAACATACCCAAGGATATGATTAGCCCGGCCGAAAATACTATTTCTGGCCGCCACTCTCGCCTTGAGCCAAAGCTGGCTAGGGATATAAAGACTGCAAACAAGGCTACGGCTAGGTAGCGGGCATCGGCCGCATAGTAATGATTACTCAGCGCAAAGACCAAAAAGGCAGCCAGGGCCGTCCAAATAAGCATAATGGCTAGACGAGCCGAATAGCCCAGCTCAACTTCGCTGTCTTTGTTGTGAGCCAGGCTGGCGCCAACCAGCCGCCAGGCGCTATAAAGACCGGCTAGTAGAATAACCAAGTTAACGATAAAACTCAGGCCGCTAATGCCGACCAGCTGAGTCGCGATATCGTGTGGTACGTCGCGCAGCACCGAGGTATTAAAGGCCGGATTGGCGCCAAAGTTAGTTAGTAGCCCCAAAATACCGTAGATGGCACCAAGCGCAACATCGTGCAGACTGTGCGCCAGGCCATAAGGCCCGACACTTGAACCGGCGGCAATATGCGTTAAGCCAGCCCAGTTGAGCCACCACAGGATTGCTAGGGCGCAAATGCCGGCCGCCAGGCCGCCAACTAGCCAGCGTACCGTCAGGCTGACAAGGTTCCAGCCGCTGCTTAGCGCGTAAACTACCAGCGCCAATAGCGCCCCGCCCAGGCCCAGCACTAAAAACAGCTTATCGCTGGCTACGAGCAGAGCCATAAGTCCGACAGCCAGCCAAAACCGCCAACTATGCAGCCGCGGCGAGCGGGCAAATAAAAATACGCAAACTATGTAGATAATGTATTCAAGGTTACGGGTGGCTAGCATGGCCATATTCACCGGCAGCAGGCCTCCGGTGTGCGGTTGAGTTGGCACCAAAAGCAGACAGGAAGCCAGTGCCAGACACAACGTGCCAAAAATAAGTAGACGCCGCTCTAGGCGATACAAAATGGCGGCCAGCAGCCCGACGGTCAGCAGCACTGTTAAAACAGTAAATATGACCAGTGTTGAACTGCTCATGCCAAAAATCTTAATCAAGCCAAACAACGGCCACTTTATAAGCATGGTGTGGGCCGACGGGAAGATGGCGCTAGCTAGCGCCGAAGGGTGAGTAAATAAATAGGTGTTAACTAGCTGGTCGGCGTTGGACGATTGAACTCTGGCACTTAGGATGGTCCAAAGCAAGGTACTGCCCAGCAGAATTAATACGGCCAAGCCGGCATAGACCTCGGTAAACATCGGCCGGCTTGTAAGGTTACCAAAGGCGCTCAGTATTTTATTTATGGATTGGCGTACCGGGCCCTCAGGTTTTGTCAGTTTGTCTGGCATTTTTATTTTATCTAGCTAACTGCCTCTTAGTATACAAGTTCGTCGGTGCCTTTAAAAATGCGAGTTTTATATAGGTAGAAGTTCCAAATAGTGGTGATTAGCAGGGCGACTGTTCTGGCTATGACGGCCGGTACTGGCGGCGACACAATCGCCGTTACAAGTAGCGTAAAACTAAAGTTGAGTGCCACCAGCAGACTATAGGCAATAATTTGCGGGATAAGAATTTTATGGTGGGTACGCTTGTCGCCAAAGGTCACAAATTTTTGCAGTGTAAACGAGACGATTAAGCCTATCCAAAAGCTAAGTCCAACTGCCAGCACCGAATTGGCGCCCAGCGCTTGAGCGCCAATAATAATCGCCACCTCCAGCAAATAAACGCTGCCGCCTATTAATAAATAGCGGTAACCGGGGCGCGACAACAGTTTTTTAAGCTTAGTTTTCATCTATATTAACCGAGCTAGCCTTGTCTACTATATATAGCGGTCGGTTTTGGGTCTCGGTATGAATATGCGACAAGTAAAGGCCGATGATGCCTTGTGATACTAGCAGAACTCCTATAAGAAATAGTATCAGCACAATAACATAAGCGCTACCGGTGGCATTAAGGTTCAGCGGGTCAGAAAGAGCTGCGTCAGTTAGCATAAATAGTCCCAGCAGCATGGATAGCGGCAGGACAACGGCGCCAAAAATGGCAGCTATATAAAGCGGCGAGAGACTCAGCGAAATAGTGCTATCAATGGCCAGCTTAAATAATTTTTTAAAGGAATAGCCGGCGTCTCCCGATTGCCTGGGTTTTGCTTTAAATTTTATATATTCGCGCTCAAAGCCCAACCAGTCAATCAGGCCGCGAGTGATTCGGTTGTGCTCGCTCATGCGGTTAAACTCGGCCTGAACGGTCCTATCAATCAGCCGAAAGTCGGTGGAGCCGGGGATTAGTTTTGCGCCGGTAAAGCGGTTAAATAGTCCGTAAAAAAGCTTGGAGCCAAAGCGTTTGACCAGACCCTCTTTATGGTTGGAGATTCTAAGACCAATCACAACTTTGGCGCCGGCTTGCCAGCGGCCAATAAACTCGGGGATTAGCTCTACAGGGTGTTGGCCGTCGCCATCAATGGTAATTACGGCCGCACCGTGGGCCGCTTGGATGCCGGCGGTGGTGGCAATCTCCTTGCCAAAATTACGGCTCAAGGCAAGAACCCGCACTGATTTGTCATTTTTGGCTACGACGTTGAGTTTCTTTAAACTGCCATCGGTACTGCCGTCGTTAACGTAGATTATTTCACGGTCATCAAGGCCGGATTTATCCAAGCAATTAACTAAAGAACTATGAAAGTCGTCAAGGCCGGCACTTTCGTTATAAACCGGTATCACAAAAGAAATCTTAGGCTCTTTGCTCATCTTGAGCCCAAGTATATAACATCTGCCACTTTTAGCCGTAAAAGTGGCGCAA
>DATKKU010000024.1:0-13021 GCA_035542755.1 Binatia bacterium
TTTAGCTCGATATGGTCGCGCCCCAAAATTCTTAAGCGGTCCATTGCCAGGTGCGCGATAGTCTCTTTGTTGTCACCAATGAATCTTAAAACGGTGCCGTCCGCAGTAACCGCCAAAGCGGCACAACCTTCGTGAAAATAAACAGGGTTGCCGGTAGCCACTAGCTCCTGAACTTTATCGCGGATTGCTTGGCTAATTGGCCGCGGCTCAATCTCGGGATCCATGTAGTCGCCATTTATCTCGGTTACAGTGCGGTTGCCCGGCAATCTGATGCCCGCTAGTTCAATACGATCGTCCATGCAGTGAGAGTCTGGGCTTACAGGCATTAAATATTTTTCGTCTCCGAAATCATCTATATGGGCGGCTTCGCGTTCCGAGTTTGGACCAAAGCTACCAATATTTCCGGCACCCAAAGTACCTTTATAAATAATCTTTACCGGGCTTTCCTGTTGCACATCGTTCACTTCGTATTCTCCTATTTTGATTTCGGACATTAAAAATAAACCTCCAGCAAGGTACTCAAACGTAAAAAAGAGCAAGCACCTATTTATTTACAAAAACAACAGCTTCCTAATCTACTCCTGTGCAAGTTTTCTGTAAAGAGCAATTCTGACAAACCCCAGATATGATACATTTAAAGGGTATGAGGCTAGTGCTTTACATAATTTTGCTCGTCGGCCTGGCTAACTCCATAATTATTGATAAGGCCCTTGGTGTTTTTACCCCCAAAGAGCTAAAGCGCCGGGCCAAAAGCGGCCACGATAAAAAGTCGGCTGCGATTTACAAAATGGCCGCCTACGGCCGTTCGCTGTCTGTGCTGCTGTGGCTCAAGGGCGTAATCTGCGCCGGAATTTTACTGATATTGCTCGGCGGCACTTCTTGGTTTGTGGCTTTGGTTTTTGTGCTGGCAGTCGGCTGGAGTATAAAAATATGGCAACCGCCCAAGACCAACGACACCTGGGTCTGGTGGTGGGCGGCCAAGGTTGCGCCGGCTATAGCCTTTATAATGTCTTATCTTAGTCCGCTGCTGGGCGGCGGCCGACATAAAGGCACACCAACGCCTCGGAGCGGAGTTTATGAGAAAGAAGACCTGCTGGAGTTTTTGCACGACCAAAACAATCAGGCCGATAACCGTATATCCGAGTCCGAGCTAAAAATGGCTTTTAACGCTCTAACTTTCGGTGATAAAAAAGTCGGCGAGGTTATGACCCCGCTAAGACAAGTAAAACTGGTGGCCGATACCGAAACCATTGGCCCAATGCTAACCGACGAACTTTATAAAACCGGTTTTTCACGCTTTCCGGTGGTCCGCGAAGGCACAACCCGGGCGGCTAACCCCCAGGTTATCGGCACACTTTATCTAAAAGAGTTGATTGGCTACGAGGGCAAAAGTTTAGTGCGCGAGCTCATGGACCGCAAAGTTTTTTATATCAACGAAGTTCAAAGCCTGCGCGACGCGCTGGGCGCCTTTATAAAAACTCACCACCACATGTTTATAGTTGTTAATAATTTTGAAGAAGTAGTCGGGGTGCTGACCATTGAAGACGTCTTGGAGCAGATTTTGGGCGAAAAAATAGTTGATGAGTTTGACCACTACGACGACCTTCGGGCAGTGGCTGGGCTAGAAGCCAAAAAAGACCATGCTGACCATGCTCACGTCAAAACCTCTGAACAAACAACCGAAACTGTTGTAGAATAACAGAGATGGAAAGAACAAACGCGGCTGATGCGCTTAGCAAGGTCGGCGAAAAAATTTTGGTCAAAGGCTGGGTGCACGCCCGACGCGACCACGGCAAACTTATTTTTATAGACCTCCGTGACCGCTCAGGGCTGCTTCAAGTAGTGTTTTGGGGCGGGGGCGACGAAGAGCTTTTCAAAATGGCCGACTCCTTACGCAGTGAGTTTGTGGTTGCTGTAACCGGTACTGTTCAAAAGCGTAATGAAGGCCAAATAAACCCGGAAATGCCGACCGGCAGCGTAGAGCTTGGCGCCGAAACGCTGGAGATATTGAATGAGTCAGAAACTCCGCCATTTGAAATTACCGACGACACCTCAGGAGTGGGCGAAGAAACTCGCCTGAAATACCGCTACCTGGATTTGCGGAGTGAGCGTATGGCTAAAAATATTCGCTTGCGCAGCGCCTTTGTCCAAAATTGCCGCGAGTTCCTATTCAACGACGGCTTTGTGGAAATAGAAACTCCGCTACTAACCGAATCAACTCCCGAAGGCTCGCGCGACTTTGTGGTGCCGTCGCGTTTAAATCCCGGCAACTTTTATGCTTTGCCGCAGTCGCCGCAGCAGTACAAACAGCTTCTAATGATTGGCGGTTTTGAGCGCTACTTCCAAATTGCCCGCGCCGTCCGCGACGAGGACCTGCGCGCCGACCGCGGCTTTGAACACAGCCAGGTAGATATTGAAATGAGCTTTGTGGAGCAGGAAGACGTTATGAACACAGTTGAGCAAATGATGATTCAGGTTGTTGAGAAGCTTGGCTATAAGGTTAAAGAAAAACCGTTCCCGCGCTTTACGTACGCCGAAGCCATGGATAAATTCGGCGCCGATAAGTTTGACCTGCGTTCTGAGGAAGAAAAGAAAGACCCTAAACTTCTGGCCTACGCCTGGGTATATAAGTTCCCGTTTTTTGAAAAGACCGACGAGGGCGGATGGACCTTTACACACAACCCGTTTTCAATGCCGGTGCCCGAGCACGTAGAAAAACTGCTTAAAAAGCAAGACATTGAAAACATTCTGACGACGCAATACGACCTGGTCTGCAACGGCTATGAATCCGGCGGCGGCAGTATCCGCGCCCACCAGCCGGAAATCCTGAAGGCGGTCTACGAGGTCATGGGCTTTAGTGAAAAAGATCTGGAAGAACGTGTCGGCCACATGCTGGAAGCCTTTAAATACGGCGTACCGCCGCACGGCGGCATTGCCCTTGGCATTGAACGAAACTTAATGAACCTGACAGGCGAATCTTACCTGCGCGAGGTCCAGGCCTTCCCGATGAGCGGTAAAGGCCAAACGGCCGTTATGAAAGCGCCTAAACCTCTGTCTGATAAACAGCTCAAAGAACTCGGAATCAAGGTAAAAGAGCAATGACCTTAAAAGATAAGGTAGTACTGGTAACGGGTTCGTCGAGCGGAATCGGGCAGGCCGTGGCTATAAGGTTTGCGCAAGAAGGAGCCAAAGTGGTTGCTAACTACCATATAAACAAGGAGGGGGGCGAGGACACACTCGCGAAACTTAAAGAAATTACCCCGAATTGCTTGCTAGTACAAGCTGATGTTAGCAAAGAAGCGGATGTCAAACGACTCTTTAAGACAGTGGTTGATAAATTTGGTGCCTTAGATATTCTTATTAATAATGCAGCCATCGGTACCGACAAGCGACCGTTCATGGAAGCCAGCTATGATGATTTTCAAGAGATGATAGATACGGATATAACTAGCGTCTTCATGTGCTCCCAACAGGCCGCTCTCATTATGCAAAAACAGGGCCACGGTAAGGTACTCAACACTAGTTCGGTTAGGGGCTGGGAAGGCGGAGGACGAGCTCCAGTTTACGCAGCCATGAAAGCTGCAGTGAACAGTTTTACCAAGACGTTCGCTAAAACGGTCGCGCCGGAAATACAGGTTAACGCTGTTGGCCCAGGTTTTGTTAAGACTCGTAGCTATGACACCATGGCACCAGAAATGATAAAGGGATTTATAGAATCGACCTACCTCAAGCGTTGGGTAACGGTTGAGGAAATCGCAGATGCATTTGTTTTCTTGGCTAAAAATGACGCTATGACTGGCCAAGTTATCTATGTCGATGCCGGCTTCACCTTAAAATGAACTAACAGACTCAGCAGTCTTAACCTGTAAAAATCCAAGTTCAAAGGTCCAGACTTGGCTACTTATCTTTGGCTAACTGTTCCTTGACGCGGAAGGCGACCATTTTTTTAATCAGAGATGTGGGTAGAGGTTTGTCCAGGGCAAATCCAACCGTGGCCTTGGAGCGGTGGTAAGGCTCAATTTCTTTATCAAATTTTTTTATGGCCGAGGGCATGGCAAACAGGCTGACATGGTCCTTAAAATAGGCAAAGTAAACCAGCCGGCCATTAAGGCTGTAGTACGGCATGCCGTAACTGAGTTTTTCTTCAGCCTCCGGTGCGGACTCGCGAATAACTTGTCTAATCTGACGCAGCTTGCCTTGCACATTTTTGGGAGCCGCGGCTATATAATCGTCTACATTACTTGGTTCTTTCATACCTTTTGGATTATACACTCGGGTAATCTACGATTGTGAGCGTCGTCACATTGTGGCGGCGTTTTAACGTGGCATACTTGAGCCTAAGATGGCTAAAAGAAAAATATTTGCCTGGATGCTAGGTGCCTCGGCTCTGGGGCTGGTCGCTTCATTCTGGCAATTGATGGAAAAATTGACCTTGCTCAAGGATTCGCATGCGGTTTTAAGCTGTAATTTAAATAGCGTCTTTAGCTGCAGTAGTGTGCTCAACTCTCACCAGGCTTCCGTTTTTGGACCACCCAATGCCCTAATTGGAGTAATGATGTTTACCTTTTTCTTTACCGTAGCACTAGCGGGGACGACCGGTTCCCAAATTGTCAGAAGGCTTGTTTTTGTAATTGAAGGGCTTGCTCTATTTATGCTTGGTTTTACGCTTTGGTTTTTGTACCAAAGCGCATTTAATATACATGCGCTATGTATTTTCTGTACCTTTGTGGGGACGGCAGTAGTGGTAATAAACGCTGCGATGCTTAGGCAGACGCTGCTGGTTATGCAACTAAAGAAATCACCAAGACAAAAGGTTGATAGGCTTATTGGGTCCGGAGCGGACTTATTTGCTTGGGTCGTGCTTTGGCTGGCAGTGGCTCTAACCATGTTCATAAGGCTAAGTTAACCAGATTTGAGTAGACTGAGCGGGTGTAAGATAAGAAGTAGGAGGGTTTCATGGCAAAAAATGTAAAAATAGTAAAAAAGGGTGGGGCTGGGGGTGCTTATTTTTTGGGAATGATTGGAGCGGCAGTTTATTATCTGCACACGACAACCGGGTTCTGGTCTAGTATTGGGGGGCTGCTCAAAGCCTTAGTCTGGCCAGCTTTCTTGGTCTACCATCTCCTAAGTTTATAAATCCTACGGCATCCATAATTAAAAAACAGCGCGGCAATCAAAAGAAGCCGCACTGTTTTTCTGGGCCGCGTTCTAGCCCCAGTTGAAGGTCTGGCCGAGTAACCAAATGCAGAAGGCGATTGCTATAAAAAACAATCCCAAACCAACCGGTGAACCCCAGCTAAACCACGAACCCCAGGCCCGCCAATGCTTTAGGCTATCTTCATGCCACTTCATGCCATCTTTGCCCCAGTGTTCTTGAAGGTGTTTTTTGTGTTTTTCTTCCATAACTACTCCTTATATTTAGGTACACTTAACAAACTTAGTTCGACTAGGCTAAATTTGGTCCGCCCGGAGTGGTACTGGTTGTCTGACCGTGTTATTCGCTTGGGCGGGTAAGCGCAGGGCCGTTGCTGACTGCCACGTTAAACCTATTTAATCATTTTTTGCTCTTTAGCGATACAATAAGGTCTATGACTGAGAGACTGGCCAAAGTGGCTCGGATAGAATTAGAAGCCAGCGACGGCCTGGCGCTGCGCCAGCTAGTGGAGGAAGACGCCCAAGCCTATTTTGACCTGATTGATGCCGACCGAGAACACTTTAAATACGGCGAGGAAGTCACGTCCCTTAACTACCCAGATGTACAGAGCGTGCTTGCAAGCATCAGAAGGCCGAACCCCGATAGAACAAGGTTTGGCATTTGGGACGGCGACACCATGGTTGGCAGCATTAATCTGACTACTTACTATCCGGGGGTGGCCGAAATTGGCTATTGGGTTGGTGGCCAACACACCGGTCACGGTTATGCGCGCAGAGCCATGCAGCCCTTGGTGGACTATGCGTTCAATGAACGTCAGTTTACAAGGCTTATTGCGTCGGTTGACCACAGAAACATAGCCAGCATTAAAACTTTGCAGCGGGCTGGCTTTCAGCGGTTTGTCGGGGCGACAAAGCAAATTTACGAATTAGAAAAGGAGGAGTATGTCTAAAGATAAAGGGCGAAAAGAAGTCAAAAAGCCCAAAAAAGCTAAGCAACCGCAAACACCATAATTTTTAGGCTTTAGCGGTACAATAAAACTCTATGGATGTGCAGACCTGGCAAATCGTTGCCGTATTTTTCTTGACGCTAGGTGCTAGCCTCTTTAGCGGTATGGCCGGCGGCGGCGGTGGTTTTATAATGCTGCCAATACTTATTGCGCTTGGCCTGTCGCCGCAGCAGGCCGTTGCTACCAACAAACTGTCGGCCTTTGGTATTGGCTTTGGCTCTATTGCCGCTTTTAGAAAAAAATCATTTGCCAACCCCAGGCTGCTGGCCTTTTTTGTGGCTATTGCTGCCATCATAAGTTTGTTTATCCCGCATATTTTTCGCCAGCTAAGCGGCAAGAGCTTTCAGATAATTTTGGGGCTTATAATCCTGGCGCTAATTCCTGTAGTGATATCCGAAAAAAGCGGGCTAGAGCAACGCGCCACCTCGCTATCTAAAAAGACTGTCGGCACGATATTAATTATCGCGGTACTTTTCCTGCAAGGATTATTCAGCGGCGGCCTAGGGTCGCTCAATAATGTGCTGCTAATCTCATTTTTTGGGTTATCGGCGCTGCAGGCTAACGCCATGCGCCGGGTTGTTACGCTGGCGCTAAACACCTTTATCGTTATCGCACTAATTGCCACGACTCACTTTATTATTTATAAGTTTGCACTGACTGGCATGGTTGGCAGCTTCCTGGGCGGCTACTTGGGTTCGCGCATTGCCATTCAAAAGGGCGAGCAATTTGCCAAATATGCGCTGGCTGTCTTTATGCTGGTGTCGGGAACCTGGTTGCTTGTAACAGCTGGCTAAGAAGTGATGCTTATCACGCACCATTGATACAGGGATGGTAAAATTAAGGGGATGTTTAATAAAATTGCCCGATTTTCGGTAAGATTTCGCTGGCCGATAATTATCGTTTGGATTTTGGCCGTACCAATCCTAAGCTCTACCTTACCCAAGCTCAGTGACGTTTCTAAAAACGACAATTCACAATTCTTACCCAAAAACAGCCAAACCCAAAAAGCCTTGGATTTAGAAACCAGCTTCCAAAGTAAAGATACGTCTGACCAGGAAATACTGGTTGCGGTGCGTAGTAATGGACCGCTAACTTCTAGCGATGATGCGGCCATCAACCAAGTTATAGTCAGGGTTAAGAAGGTGGACGGCGTTAGCCAGGTGCGGGCCGTCGGCACGTCCAAAGATGGTCAAGCTCAAGAATTTTTGGTGGGCATTAGCAGCAAGGCCTTTGGGCCTGATGCCATTAATTTAGTATCCGATATTAGAGCTCAAACAAAGACCAACGTACCAGGTCTGCAAGTGCACCTAACCGGGCAGTTGGCGCAAGCGGCGGACTCCCAGAACGCTAATAACAAAGGCAAAAACAACACCGAAATTTACAATGTAATTTTTATAATCGTTCTACTGTTGCTAGTTTTCAGGGCCGCCCTGGCGCCCCTAGTTACACTTTTACCAGCCGGTCTAGCACTAATTATTGCCCAACCGCTGATTGCCGAAAGTACTAAAATTGGCGTACAAGTTTCTTTTATTACCGAGATTTTGCTAATTGTACTACTGCTTGGGGCTGGTACGGACTACGGTTTGTTCTTAGTATTTAGGACCCGTGAAGAACTGCGTAATGGGCTACAGCCGAAAGCTGCTGTTGTTAAGGCATTAACACGTGTTGGCGAGTCAATTACTTTCTCGGCTGCGACGGTTGCCGCGGCGCTGATGTGCTTGCTACTGGCTTCATTTGGAGTTTATAAGGGTCTTGGCCCGGCTTTGGCAATCGGCCTGGGTGTAACTCTACTGGCAGCTTTGACATTTTTACCGGCCCTATTGGCGGTGCTTGGCCGGGCGGTCTTTTGGCCGGCTAAGACCAAAGGCGTTAAAAACAAGATTGGCATATGGGGCCGGGTTGCCGACCAAGTTATCAAACGTCCCGTCGTAACCCTGGTCGTTGGTGTCAGCCTACTGCTGATACTTAGCCTGGGCATCGTAGGTTACAAAACCGCGGGCTTTAGTAACCAGAGCGCCCCAGCCAGTAGCGACTCGGCACTTGGACAGCAGGCTTTAGCCCAACATTTCCCGGCCGCTAACGATAATCCACAGTATTTGCTAATGACCTTCAGCCAACCAGTTTGGAATAATCTGGAGGCTTTATACCAAGCCCAAAATCAACTATCGTCCTCACCGACCTTTAAAGCCATAAGCGGACCGTTTAGCATCAATGGCACTAACTTTACCCCAGCCCAGCTACAGGCCCTGCACCAAGCCGGCGGCAATAGTCCCATCAACCAAGCCCTCAGCCAATTTATTAGTGCTGATGGCAAAACTGTTCGGTTTTATTCGGTAGCCAATACCGCAGCTAGTGGCAGTACGACGGCTGCTAACTTTACACCCCAGGTTCAAGCTGCCTTAGATAAAGCCGCGGCTACCGCCGGCGCCAAGGAAGCCCGAATTTATGGCCAAGATGCCGCGGGCTATGACATTAGCCACATTGCTAACAACGATCTTAAGCGAATCATTCCAATAGTTCTATTTATTATCGGTATAATTCTGGCGCTATTACTGCGCAGTCTAGTGGCGCCGTGGTATCTAATTGCTAGCGTGGCTCTTAGCTACCTGGCATCCCTAGGTTTTGCAATGTTCGTTTTTGTCCATCTGCAAGGTGGCGATGGCCTAAACTTTATTCTGCCTTTTCTAATGTTTATATTCCTTATGGCGCTGGGCCAAGACTATAACATTTTGGTTATGAGCCGTATCCGTGAAGAAGCTCATAACTATAAGACCCTCCGCGAAGCCGTAACCAAAGCTATTGGTATAACTGGCACCACCGTAACATCAGCTGGCCTAGTCCTAGCCGGAACATTTACGGTCTTTGGTATAGCCGGTGGCGATAAGCAGTTCCAGGAGATTGGATTTTCTATCGCCTTTGGGATCTTACTTGATACTTTCTTTGTTCGTACTTTGCTGGTGCCTTCAATGGTAGTTATTTTGGGGCGCTGGAACTGGTGGCCCTCTAAATTATCGGCCCGCGACTAAGTTTTGCTGGCTAGCACTAATAAACCATTGGTAAAAACTGTCTTTAATCTTATAGTTAAGCTAAAGAATTATGGACGACATACCTCCAAAAGACGAAGCCCAGCCGCCGGACGAACAGCAAGCTAGTGCTGAGGCCAGCGATACCGAACAAACGCCAACTGACCAAGACACAGAGCCTGAAGTCTCGGCCATAAAAAAGCCTGTCCACCACCGTTTTCGCAGCTGGTACGTAGCCAAAAAGAAATGGACTATTCCGGCAACCATCCTGCTTTTTATCATTCTGCTGTTTGTTATACCCTGGACCCGCTATCAAATATGCGGCCTGTTTTTGGAAAATGACTTTAGTATAAAAGTAGTAGACTCTACAGCTGATAAGCCGGTTAGCGGCGCTTCAGTGAGTATTGGCGGTATTTCGGCTGTGACCGATGGCAGCGGCCAGGCAACACTGCATGACGTTAAGGTCGGCGACCAAACTGTTAAGGTTGAGAAAAAGTACTATCAAAGTTTAAGCCAAACTTTCTTGGTCCCAATCTTAGATCAAAAATCGGTACCAAGCGTCCAGTTTGTGGCTACCGGGCGTCAGGTAAAAATTGACCTTAGCAACCTAATCAACGGCCAGCCGGTTAGCGGCGCATCTATCGCCGTCGCCGATATTCAGTCCAAGACTGACAAAAATGGCCAAGCTGTGGTGGTTCTGCCGGCTAATTCCACCAGCGAGAAAGCCCAGCTCAGCGCGCCGGGTTATAACAATGCTAATGTTACTGTCGCCGTCAGCGCCAGCGAGATAAAGCAGAATGATTTTAAACTGACACCTGCTGGTAAAGTTTATTTTTTGAGTAAGCTAAGCGGCACCATAGACGTTGTTAAGACCAATTTAGACGGTACCGACCGAGAGACAGTGCTGGCCGGCACCGGCAAAGAAGACGATAGCCACACGGTGCTACTGGCCAGTCGCGATTGGCAGTACCTGGCCTTACTGGCCAATCGTGATGGTACTGCGCCGGCGCTCTATGTCATCAATACCAATGATGACAAGCTGCTAAATATGGACCAGGGCAACGCTAACTTTACCTCAATTGGCTGGTACAATCATTACTTTATTTATACGGTTGCACGAAATGGTTACAACGCCTGGCAGCCCAATGCCTTTAGCATAAAAAGCTACAATGCCGATAACGGACAGGCTATAACGCTGGCCAATACCAATGCTAGTGGTACCAGCAATGCTGACGCCCAGTACGAAAACATCTGGGACACCCTGATTATGGGCAGTGACGTGGTTTATTCGCGTACCTGGTACAGATATCCGGGCTATCTTGACGTTGCCGGCAAACAAAATGTCCTGGCAGCCATACGGCCGGATGGTAGTAATAACCGCCAGCTAAAATCGGTTGATGCCGGCACGTCGTACATCGCCAACCTCAGGCTAAGTAAACCCAGAGAACTGGACTTTGGGGTTTATAGTAACGACGGCTCGGTGGCCACTACCTACTTCGTGGTTGATAAAAGCAGTAACGTTAGCCAGTCTTCCGATATCACTGACGCCAGCTTATCCCAGGAGCCTCTTACTTATTTACTGTCACCGGCTGGCAGTCAAACTTTTTGGACCGAGCCGCGTGACGGCAAAAACAGCTTGTTTATTGGTGACCAGGACGCCGGAAGCCCCAAACAAATCGCTAGCCTTAGTGATTACAATACTTACGGCTGGTACACCGACCAATACTTACTGGTTTCTAAAAATAGCAGCGAACTATATATCATCCCGGCCAGCGGCATAAAGGACGACTCTCAAGCCATCAAAATCACGGACTATCACAAACCGGCAGAGGACTTTTATGGCTACGGCGGGGGCTACGGCGGTTTGTAAACCGTACCTGCATGTGCGACACTTTGATTCGTGAGTTATATTGCCGACGCGTTTAATGAGCAAGTGATTTCATTACTGAAAGAGGGCGGAATAGGTCTTATGCCAACCGATACCATCTACGGCCTATCTGCCATGGCCCTAGATAAGGCAGCGGTAGAGCGTATTCATAAACTGAAACAGCGTGATTCCCACAAACCGCTGATTGTTTTAATCTCTGACATACAAATGCTTAACGTGTTAAGTATTTCTCCAGCTCAGGCCAAGCCAGTTAAAAAATACTGGCCCGGTGCGCTAAGCCTGGAGTTTCAGGCTGGCGGCAGTCCGAGGTGGCTAAACCGCGGTGGAAAAACTTTTGCTATTCGCCTGCCCGATTACCCGAAACTCAGACAACTTATAAGACAAGTCGGCCCAATTGTCAGCACCAGCGCGAACCTGCAGGGTGAAGAGCCGATTGAATCTGTCGCTCAAGCCCAAAAAGTCTTTGGCAATCGTCTGGACTTTTATGTTGATGCAGGTAAACTACATAACCCGCCGTCTACGCTAGTCGTAGTACGTAATGGTAACCTGGAAGTCGTAAGACAGGGCGCTGTTAAAATATAATAAGAAGGAGCGGCCATGACGTTTAATGATTATCAAAAAAAGGCCCTAGCGACAGCGATTGACGAGGGGCACGAGCTGATGCAGCGAGCGCTAGGCATAGTTGGCGAGGCCGGTGAAATAGCCGAAAAGCTTAAAAAGTGGCACCGTGACCAGGGGGCCGACGAAAAACTGCTGGACAAGCAGGCCCTGGCCAACGAGCTAGGTGATGTACTTTGGTACGTAGCCACTTTAGCCGACTACTTGGGCTATGACCTGGAAGACATAGCCAAGTCCAATGTCAACAAATTAGCCAGCCGGGCCAGCCGCGGCAAGTTGGGCGGTAGCGGCGACAACCGGTAGCCTTAAACGGCTTAAGGTTGCTAACCTGGAACTAGGGTGTTATAACGTATTCTATCTGTTTTGATGAACCTTGAAATCCAACCGTCTTTTTGTGGAAGGGTGGTGTTGAAGTGCCCAGAAGAAGAGAAAGCACAAAGCAATTTCGCAAGTTGGCACTGGTCCACTGCGTCATGTGGGCAGTGTTGCTGGTGGTTCTGGCGCTGGTTATCACGCGGCCGATGCCGTGGTGGTTGCCTGTCATCGCCTTCTCGCCGTTGCTGTATCTGCTGGGCGGGGTGATTCAGCTGCTGCGGGAGTTTCGGGTCCAACCGGTCCCATACTCGCTAGGCGACATCTGGTTTACCTTTTCCCAGGGCTACACCAAGTACGACATACGAAGTGCAGCTCAAAAGTGGGAGCAGGAGGAGAACACCCGTGCCGAAATCCTCGAGCAGGCTCAAAGCCTGACACCGGATCTCGTTCCGCGGGTTGAACAGCTGCTCGAAAACGACAGCCTGATGCAAGCTCGCGAGCTGGTTCGCAGGAGCGTGGAGCGCCGGCAGAAGGAGGCGGAGCTCGAGCTAAGGCGCCGTGAGCAGCTGCGCGAGCAGGCTGCCCATACCCACTGTGCCAGGCTTGTCGAACCGCTAGTAGCAGCTGGCGACTTCAAGCAGGCCGAGGCTACGATGGCGCGCTGCGCTGGCCTCATAGGCCGGGCCAAGGCACTGGGTGTGGAAAGCGAGGTTCTTGCCATGCTCGACGGTCTGAAGCAGACCAACTTTGATAGCGTAGAGGCGCTGTTGAAGAAGGTGCAAGATGACCGCGACCTTGGCAGGCTGGTGGAGGAGCTGAAAGAGCGCATCGAGCTATTGACAGGCGATTCTCATCAAGAGGCCACCGCGGCCTTGCAGAGCCTCCAGCAGCAGGAGTTCGGCTGCCGGATGTTCCGCAAGATTCTCCACGATCTTGATGAAATGCTCAGAGAAGCAGAAGCAGCCCCAAGCATCAGCTAGGGGCGCGGGGATGGTCTGGTGCGGCCCGAGGGCCGC
>DATKKU010000025.1:0-11928 GCA_035542755.1 Binatia bacterium
GGCGGCGCTGGTTTGCGGCCAGCTTTATATTCCGGATACATGGCTAGGCGCTTTCGTATGTTGGTCTTGGGCTTGTCCCAAGCTACACAAACATAATCGGGCTGTAGTTTTTTAAGTAGTTCCAGCGCCATGGTGGCAAAACCAAAGACACCGCCTGTCGGAATCCCCTCTTTGGTAGATAAGTTAGGCATGGCGTAATATCCTCGGTAAAAAACCGATTTACCATCAATTATCGCCAGCTTTTTTTTAGCCTCCGCCATCAATACAAGTATACACTCGTTAACTTCTTACGTTTTAAGGTTTTAGGCGTAGAAAAGCCTTAGGTCTACCTTTGAGTTGTCCTGTTTGGCAATGTTAGCGGCCGCGTCGTATGCCATTGATAAATAGTAGCTGCCCAGATCCTTTTCTTCTTGAGAATAATCCGAGGGCTGGAATACTACTGTTTGATAACTAGGATTCAGCTGAAGCTGATCCATCTTAGTGTAGTCTTCGGTAACAATCTCCACAATTTTTTCATAAAGTTTAGGGTGGCTTTGCTGCAGCTTTGGCATAACTTGCTCAAAAACCTTCATTTTGTGGGCATATATCCTCTCTTTACCAAGACGAAGTCCCTCACGCAGATTTTCTGACTGTACTTGTGGACCAATATATACCGCTACATGGAGCCTGAAGTTATTTGTATCGTGGATGGTTAGGGCCCTGCCGTCGATGTTTACAGTTTTGCGACCAAAGCCCTCGGCTTTATCAAAATCTGTGTCATTGCTGGGATCATAGGCGACAATCTCTACTTCGTCTGTGGGCGGGTAGTCAAACTCGGCCGCTGTTTTAGGCGGTTGACCGTCTTCAATCATTACTAATACTATACCCTGCTGTAGACTTTAGAGCTAGCCAAAATATGGGCTAGTATCCACCGCCGGATAGTCTCAAAAGCTCACTACGGGGTACACGCTCGTATCTGTTAAAAAACGGATTGCTTATGGTTTATTGGCTGAGCTCAGCGTGTAGCTGTTGGAGCTTGTCGTGCATGGCGCGCAAATCGCCTGGTAAGTGATTGAGTGGCATCTCGGCTGGCACTGGAGCGCCTAGACCAACTATTGTCTGGCGACCATAAAGTGCGACACCAAATTGCCGGCCGTTTGCGATGCCGGCACGGACTTCGTTTACTTGTTTGGAGGCGTATGTGTTGCTGGTGACAAATACAATGGGGGTTGTTTCGTCACCGGCTTTGCTTAAGGACTCAGAAATAAGTTCCATCACCCGTCCGGAGATGGGCTGATTACGGAACTTTGCTTCGTTTGCCTCATTGGTGTAGTCCTCGCGGTCAATTCTCAGTAGTTCAACACTTTGGCCGCTGTCTGTTTCGCCAATTTTAACCAGCTGGCCGGTAGCCTCGTCAGTTAGCGGATTTCCTTCGGCTACGGCGTAGCCAAAGCTCAAGACCTCCGGCTGTTCGGCCGGGTTGGTAACCTGAGCGCGAGCAACCCATCGGGCGGCTTCATATTCGGTAGTGCCTGCCGGCAGGGTTACGCCTTTTTTATCCCTTAAGAAAGTAAGTTCATCATCGCCCAGCGCTCTATTGGCTGAGCCAGAAAAAATGATGCGCGCGGGTGCAGACTCGGCCTTTAGCGCCTCGGCCTCGGCCATAATTTTCCAGACTTTGCCGCCTTCGGCTATGACAACGGCCCCGGTTAAACCGGACGGCACGTCCTGCTCAGCGCCATAACCAAAGCGCTGGCCAATCTCGCGAGCTCTAACCGTTTGCTCGGGTGTCCAGTTGGGCATTGGTGCCTCGTCGCGAACAGCCGTAGGCTCTGGTAAAATATCTTCAACTTTGGCGCCTTCGCCGCCCAGCTCAACCACTAATTCATTAATCCAGCCAAGTCGCTCATTGGCCCAGTGCTTGGCTTTCTCTTTTAGGTCGTGCTGACCTTCTTCATTATTTGGGA
Organism: Binatia bacterium; assembly: GCA_035542755.1. Classification (GTDB taxonomy): domain Bacteria; phylum Patescibacteriota; class Saccharimonadia; order Saccharimonadales; family UBA10212; genus RYN-425. The sequence goes on from DATKKU010000025.1 coordinate 1,947, forward strand.
TTGCTTCTGGCATAGTTTATCTCCGTTTATAAATATTATTATGCGCCTAATATAGTTGCTGGTTGTATGCATCAAGTTCAAGTTTGCCGTCTTTGCCTAGTTCGGGCATGCCGCGGTAAATCGTAACTCCGCAATTAACGGGCTTTTCTTCTTCGTCCAAGCGCAAGAATTCCTCGGCGCCAAAACGTTCAAAATTGGCCCGCAAGCTGAGCTTTGTCAGATGATGGGTAATCCACCAGACGTCTTGCTCGCTGTACTCGCGTATAACGGTTCCGATTAATGAGCGAGTTCTTTCTCTAACGTCCGGAACATTCTCGCCCTGGAGGTGGCGATACCAATAAGGCCCTTGCATTCGTCGTAGTTCAAACTGATCAGGAAACATGACGTTAAAAATCCGCCAGTCACCGTAAACTGCTCGAAGCCCGTGTTCCTGCTCGCGCAGGCGTTCTTCTTCTATGGTTTCTACGCCACTAAGCTCCGGCCAGCCCATAGCCATGTGGCCAAGAGTCTGCCTGGTACGCAAGTATGGCGAAACCATTATTACATCTGGCAAAGGCAATATGTTTGCTAGTTCGCGACCTGTAACTTCGGCCTGTCTCTCGCCTTCCGCTGTTATTGGCGTATCGTGATCACCGCTTGAAAACCGGTAATTACCTTCGGCATGCAGCAATTTGGCGATGGCCAAAGCTTCGTCACGATTCTTTTCTGGATCTTCCTCAAACCTGTCGTACGCTTGCATAAACTCTACGTAGGTAGGGTCGGCCTCTTGCTTAATTTTTTGGACGTTGTAAGCGGATTGTCCGTGACGAATCGCCACCAGAGTATTTGGCCACTTCATGATACTTATATTTTACAATATAAGTATATTTAACGCAATAGGTGAACAGGCGCTACGAGTTCTTTGGACTATTTAGAGACAGGGGTAGATGCTTCAATGGCGACTTTATCTTGCAGGCCAAAGTAAACAATAAACAGCGTTATCCACCAAAATGGAATGCTAAGCAGAAAATAGCCTATAAAACTGTGGCCCTTATTTTTGGCAACTGTTGCCGGCCAAAGCGCCAAAGCCACCCAGATAATAACCCCTAGCATCCAAAAGAAAACAATCATGTAGACCTCCTTAATTCAACTATAAGTATAGACTAGCTGGGCCTTTTAGTTCAGGTTTAGAACTTTTTCTATGGTTTTCTCAAGCTGCTTAATGTCGTCATCGCTATTTTGTATAAATATGTCAGCTATCGCCTTAACTCCGGACATGCTCAGTGTGTGGTGGTCACCACTATGTTCCATCTCGTCCTTTTCTTCTTGTATAAATTCCTCAAAGGTCTTTTTATCTTCGGCGCTGCGGGCCCGCGAGTAAATTCGCTGGTAACGAACTTTCGGGTCAGCATCTACCCAAATAAGCGTACCGCCAAGGTCTTTTAGGTGCTGGGCCTCGCCGGGATTACGCATCGGTATAGCCACAAGTCCTTGGTATTTGCCCTCTTTATTTTCTTTTTTAAACTTATCAACCGCTTTATCAACCAAAACCCCTAGCCCAAATTCTTGGCGCCACTGCGCGCTAATACTACGCAGCACTTCCCTTTCAATCGGCAGGTTTCGCTTTTTTGCTTCCTGGCGCAAAAAATCAGATACCGAAACGGCCAGCCAGCCATAACGGTCGGCCAAAATATCGCCAATCGTGTCCTTGCCCGAGCCGTTAGTGCCAGCGATTCCCAAAATCTTCATGATATAAATTGTAGTCTAAAAATCTTCGCCCAGCATCTCTTCGCCAAATCTTGGCAGGCCGTTTTCCATCATCCAGTACTCGTGCGGCAAGTCACCAAGCATCGCTTTCCCGGCAAATCTGGCCGTTTCTCCCGGTATTTGTGCGTCCCAAATTTTCTGAGCCTCTTTTAAGGTAATTTGGTTGCCTGTTTGGTCTTGCAGCGCTGGCAGCTGCGGGGCCTCGGGCTTTTTAGGTAACGAAGTGGGCATATTGGCTGCTGACAGCAAAGCTCTTCCGCCAAGAACTTTGGCAGGCTGGTGGGCTTGGCTAGTGGACCCTGGTCTAAGGTGCAGGATATCTTCGGCCGCCAGTTTCTTGGTGGCGCTGTGCTCTAGTTGTCTAACTTTTTCGCGCGTAATGCCTAGTTCAAGACCTGTAGATTCAAGCGTTAGCGCATCACCACCGGTTATTCCAAACCGCAGTTCCATAACCGCTCTTTCAATTTTTGTAATAACCTTGTTAGTCACGGCTTTGTCCAGTTGCTCCAGCATGTGCTCATTGGATAGATTGTCAATTGCCTCTTGCTCGGTTATGTCGACTGTGCCATAAAAGGCTCCAAACTCATCGGAGTCGGCCTCGTCGTTAATCTTACTATCAAGCGAAATGGTAGTAGCGGCATCCATTAATGCTCGCAGTCTAAGGACTTCAGAGGCCTCAATTTCCATTTCCTCAGCAATCTCATCAACGGTTGGCTCTCTGTCAAACCGTTCAGTTAAGTTATATTCCGTCCTAGTGAGCCTACTTATTTGATTGGCAATGTGGACTGGTATTCTTATGCCGTGGTGGCCTTTGTCGGTATTCGCCCGAGACATTGATTGCTTAATCCACCATGTGGCATAAGTACTAAATTTATATCCGCGTCTCCAATCAAACTTCTCGGCAGCTCTGATTGTGCCAATGAGGCCCTCCTGAACAAGATCCTCCCTTGGTAGGCCGTTATAAGAATATTTTTTAGAAATGTTAGCCACCAATCTAACATTATGCGTAACCAGTTTATCTTTGGCGGCCTTATCGCCTACTTCTATACGCTTAGCAAGAGCAACTTCTTCGTCTCTTGTAAGTAAGGCGTGCTTCCCCGCCTGCTCCAAGAAAAGTCTGAAAGAATCGCCGGCAATTACATAGGCCTCAACCAGCGGGTCCGCGGCACCGTATTGTCTACTTGGTGCCCCTACACGGTCGCCATTGCCGTTGCTTGCGGGAGTTAGTGGGTGGGCGTCCAGCTCGGCTCCGTCACTAAAAAAGTCTTCCGTTTCGGGAAGACTTTTTACCAGGCTGAGATGGCGCCGAGCGCCTGGGTTTTTTGTTTTTTGGCCGCCCTCAATAAGGGGCACTCGCTGCTCCAGTTCTGTCATTACTATCTATTATAGACAGATATCCGGTGCTATGAATATGGTGTTTTTTACTGCAGGTCAAACAGATGTAAGTGCATTTTATTGCAGGTATTCGTGGAGGCGACGAGTGTCTTTATGTTTGCGCAGTTTGGCTAGTGCTTTGGCTTCAATTTGGCGAATACGTTCACGGGTGACACTAAATTCCTGCCCGACTTCCTCCAGTGTGTGGCTTTTGCCGTCTTCCAGCCCAAAGCGCAGTTTTAGAATCTTTTGTTCGCGCTCGGTTAGGGTACCGAGAATTTGCTTGACCTGTTCTTTCAGCAGCTGCTCGGAAGCCGATTCGGTAGGAGTTTTGGCGTCTTCATCTTCAATGAAGTCGCCCAGTACTGAGTCTTCCTCGTCGTCTCGCACCGAGGCATCAAGGCTGGAAATATCCTGCTTGATTTTCATGATGTGCTCAACCTTATCAACGTCCATCTCCATGGCCGTGGCAATTTCTTCATTGGTTGGCTCGCGGTTGAGCTCTTGAGTCAGCCGGCGCTGGGTGCGCAGCAGCTTATTGATAGTCTCAACCATGTGTACCGGGATACGAATGGTGCGGGCTTGGTCGGCAATGGCGCGAGTTATAGCCTGGCGAATCCACCAGGTAGCATAGGTAGAAAATTTAAAGCCGCGCTCTGGGTCAAACTTTTCAACGGCTCGCAGTAAACCGGTATTGCCCTCTTGGATTAGGTCTAGTAGATCCAGGCCTCGGCCGACGTAGCGCTTAGCGATTGATACGACCAGGCGCATATTGGCCTCGGCCATTTGGTCTTTGGCGCGCTTGTCACCCTTGACTACACGCTTTGCTAGCGCTAATTCTTCTTCTGCAGTTAGCAGTGGAATCTTGCCGATTTCGCGTAGGTAAAGACGCACCGAGTCATCGGCAATGTCGTCCATGTAAGCGTTATCATCGGGTAAGACTTCTTCCTCTTCTTCTACGGCCCACTCGTCAACAATATCCTCGGCTGCCGGCTCGGCGGCAGCGATAATTTCAATGTCGGCTTCAGCCAGCTGGGCATACAGTTGGTCAAGCGTATCAATATTTGCCGGCGTATCAGGAATTAGCGCAAATATATCGCGCTGCTCCAGCTTGCCATCTTTTTTGCCCTTCTCTAGCAGTTTCTTGGTTTGCTTGGCATAGTCACTGGGCTTCTTGGGCTGAACACTAGGTTTTTTTACATTAGCCACTTGGGGTCCACCTCACTTCATTAATTGATTTAATTTATCTGCTTCTTTTATCAGTTTTTTGATTTCTGTTTCACTTGCCGCCAAGCGCATGGCGTCGGCTAGAACCTGTTTTTGAATTTTTATGTACCTGTCTATCAGGCGGCGGATGAGGTTTTGGGCTTGCTCGTGCAAATCGGACGTCGGCAAGCCGGCATAAAGTTCCTCAAACTGCAATATTACAATTTTAACATAATCACCAAATTCGCGCAAAGCTGCGGCGGTTTTAACGTCGCCTTTATAGTCCGGGTTTTGTTTAATAAATTCAAACAACTTGCGCGGCGGACCTTCCGAAAAATAGACGTCGCGGCAGCTGCTTAATAAATCACGCGTTTTGGGCTGCAGTAAAAGCATCCCCAGTAAGTGGTCCTGCAACCGCTGGTACTCAACGGCCAAAGCGTCAACCTCCAGCGGTTCAAGCTTGGGGCGCTTCAACCTTACTTCAGGATTATCCGAGCTACGACTATCGCTTTTGGCCTTTACGGCTTCCAGGCTGGTGTCGGTGGCCGAGGCAATAATTTTTAAGTAGTGTTCCTGTTCTACCGGGTCGCGCAAGCGGCGAATGGTTGGCAGCAGCGCGTCACTAAACGTTTTTTTGCCAGATGCCGAGGTTAAATCCAACTGTTTTCTGTAGGTTTCAATCAGCCAATCGGTGGCGTAGACAGCCGAGTCTATGGCCTTTTGCCAGGCTGCCGGGTCTTTTTGGACCAGCTCGTCGGGGTCTTTGGCGCCTTCGGGCAAGTTGATAATTTTTAGATTTACTTCTACTTTTTGAGCCATCGGAATAACCCGCTCGGTGGCCGATACCCCTGCTCTGTCGGCGTCAAAAGAGAGACGGATATCACCGCTAAAGCGTTTTAGTTCGCGCAGATGCGCTTCTGTCATGGCCGTGCCGGCGCTGGCTACAACATTGGCGACTCCGGCCTGGTGGCTGGCGATAACGTCCATATTCCCTTCAACCACAACGGCGTAGCCCTGCTTTCTGATGGCTTCTTTAGCCTTATCCAGACCAAAAACATTGCGGCTTTTGTCATATGTTACGCTCTGAGGCGTGTTGATATATTTTGGAGCGTTTGGCTCGTCGTCTAGCAGCCGGGCTGTAAAACCAATAACCGCGCCGCGGCTGTCAGCTAGCGGAATCATAATCCGCCCGCGGAACATATCAACGGCCCTGCTCTGACGCTCTACCACCAGGCCAGCGCGCTTCATTTCATCTGTAGTAAAGCCTTGTTTGCTCAAAAAATCGGTCAGCGCCCGGCCGGCATTGGGCGAATAGCCCAGCCGCCAAGTTATCAGGGTTTGCTTGGTAAACTTGCGGTCTTTTAACAAATATTCGGCCGCCGAGCGGTTGGCGGTAAGCTGCTTTTGATAAAACTTAGTGGCCAGTTCTAACGCTTCTAGCGCCCGGTTTTTAAGCTTGCCGGAATTGCCACTCGCTCCGGATTGAAATTGGTCAAGGTCAACGCCAGCTTTTCTAGCCAGCAGTTCAAGCGCGCCTTTAAAGTCCAGGCCTTCTACTTCCATCACAAAGCTGAACATATCGCCGCCCTTGCCGCTGCTAAAGTCGTGCCATATCTGCTTTTCGGGGCTGACTATAAAGCTGGCGGTTTTCTCGTTGGTCCACGGCGAAATACCCTTAAAGTTGCGGCCAGAGCGCTTTAGCCGCACGTACTCGCCAACCACGTCTTCAATGTTAAGCCGGTTTTTTATCTCCGCAACTGCATCCATATCCTAAGTATATAGGTACCGGCTGGTGGGTTACAGCATTAGCTGTTTGCCTGATAGAATAGTGCTTATGCCTCCCAAGAGTCCAAACTCTCAATACGACTTTATCTTTAATGGCGGCCAGCCAAAAAAGCAACGCTTCAATCTTTCGGGCTTGTCGGGGCCCGTAAAAATAATTATCGCCGCTGTTATTTTGATGGTAGTAATAATTATCCTAGGGGTTTCGCTGGGCGGCAAAAAGAACAAGAGTACCGACAGCTTTACAACGGTTTTGGAGCAAGCCCAGGAGATTAATAGAATCAACGCTCTGGAGGCGTCTCAAATTAATGACCCCGATACTTTGGCTGTTCTTACCACTTCAACAAGTACCTTAACCAGCCAGCAAACCCAGATAAAGGCCGCCCTAGATCATCAAAAAATCAAGATTAATGTTAAGGCTCTGGCGGCCTATCAAAACACGGCTACCGATGCCATGTTGCAGACCGCCGCCCAGAACAATAACTTGCAAAGCGCCTACCTTACTTATTTGCGCGACGCTTTGAATGTCTACAATAATTCGCTGCAAACTGCGTTCTCGTCAACATCTTCACTGGAACTAAAGGCGGCCCTACAAACTGCCTATAAAAGTAATGGCACTCTGCTATCGGCGTATCCGCTCAAGCAGTAACCAGCTGATAGCTATGGACGATAAGGTCTTTGATCTCCTGCTCGTCCAGCTGGCCGCTCAGCACAATTGTATTCCAGTGTTTTTTATTAAGGTGATAGCCGGGCATAACGCTTTCGTACCTTTCGCGTAGAGTTTTAGCCAACAGCGGGTCGCACTTTAAGCTTATGCGCAGGGGGTCAGACTTTTCGGCGACAAGGGCAAACATTTTATCGTCCACTTTATAAACGGCGGTTTCTTCGCCAAACGGGTAGTCCAGCTTGGCACCGGGCATTGAAAGCAGATACTTTTCTACTTGCTTATGCGTCATTATTGTCATTGTAACAAATACATGCGTTTATCTTTTGAGTTACGCAACCAGTGAGTATAATAAAGGTAACAACTTAGGGAGGTACTTATGGGCTTGTCGCGTTTAGCCACGGTGGGCAAACGGTCACAAACAAGGGCTGCGAGTGTTTTGTTGGTTTTGGTTTTAAGTTTAACTAGCCTGTTGGGAGTTTCTTTGTTTTTGGCCCAGAAAGCCGCTGCTGCCCCCGCACCTAGTGTAGTTTATAACGCAACTCCTAGCTCCTTACCGCCAAACGTAACTAGCCTTGGATTTCAGGCTACACAAACCTCCGAGTTCGGCGACTACGTTCATCTGGGCGGCACAGACCGAGCACTCAGAACAGTCACTGTCACAATGAGCGACTGGGCTCTGGCAAGCACCCCAGCCAATGAGACTTTCTGCTCAAACAGCGCCTCAAACTGCTTTACCGACTCCAGCGCCAGTGGCGGTGGCTTCTATTACCCAATCACTCTAAATATATATGGCAGTCACTTGGGCTTAAATGGTGCACCCGATACATTGCTTACCACCAAGACCGAAACTGCTGCTATCCCCTGGCGCCCAGTCGGAGACCCAACTTGCCCGGATACTGGCTACGGGGCCGGATTTGCCTGGAGAGCCAGCGACAATGTCTGCTACAACGGTATGGCCTTTAATCTTACCTTTGACTTAAGCAGCAGCGGTGTCACTCTACCAAACGATGTTATTATCGGCATCGCCTACAACACTCAGAGCTATGGCTCATCGCCAGTTGGATCCGATGGTCCGTATAACTCACTAAACGTTGGTGTACCTAGCGGTCAAACCGCGAGCGTAGGCAGTGATGATAGTTCTGATAAGTTGTTCTGGAACACTTCAACCGCCTCTTGGTACACCGACGGTGGTGCTTCTGGAGTCGGTATCTTCCGGCAGGACACTAACTGGACGCCTAACGGCACAGTAGCCTTTGAAATAACGGCTGCTTCTCTGCCGGATGTCTACGTAGATAGCAGCTACACGCTCGGCAATGCCGGCGGCCATACTTTTGGCTACGATGCCTTTAGTACAATCCAAGCCGCCATGAATGCGGTTGCGCCCGGCGGCACGGTTCATGTCAATGCCGGCATCTATTCCAACGTTAGTTTAACTGGTTCGTACAACTCCAATGTGACTATTCAAGGCACGGGTAATGCTGTGATAGATGGACTTAATCTGACAGGCTCAAGCTTTAATGGCTTGACCTTCAGCGGCTTTACTTTCACTGGCGACTCATCTGGCTATGGCAATTATTCTGTAACCATTGATAACATTGGCAGTTATGCCAACTTGACTTTCAGCGGCGACACTTTTGACGGACAGAGCGTTGACCAGCGAGCGGCCATTTTCCTAAACCAAGGCTTTGACGGCTTTAGCTTGCAGAACGACAACTTTAAAAACTATATTAGTGCCAATGCAGCCGATGTCTACTCGGTTGTCTTTGCCGAAGCTCAAAACGGCGTTGGTAATAATTACACAGCCGATGACAATAACTTAACCAACTCCAATGCCAAAAACTTCTTGGAGGCCTACCGTTGGCAAAATGTAACTTACCAAAACAACAGTGTAAATGCCGACTTGGGCCGCCTGCTAGTTTGGTCGGATAACACCCAGTCATTGGGCGCAGTTAATATCAGCGGCAATACTTCAAATCTAACTCAAGGCACCGGAATCGGCATTTTCTACGCACCATCTACAACGGCCACCGTTACCGGCAACACTGTCAGCGGTGCCGACACATGCCTGGTCATTAACAACGTAAGCAGCTCTAGCGTCAGCGGTAATAATTTCAGCTGTAGCACCGGGAATTCCACTCCACAAGTTGTAGTTACAGACCCCAACCAACCAGTGACAGTAGGCGGAGACTCAGGTGGTCAGGCTATAGACCTTAGCTCGCTAGTCAACGGCACCTTGCCACAAATAACAATCAACACCAACAATGCCACCGTTACAATTCCGGCTGGTACAACCGTGACTGCCGGCGGCACTTGGAATGGCATACTCAGTGCCCCGACTGTTCTTAATAACAGCTCTGTTACAATTCCGACGCCGTCCGGCACCACAACTACCGTCGCCACTGTCATAGAAGTTGGGGCCGGTAATCTTAACCTTACTTTTAATAAAGGCGTCAGGATTTTGCTGCCTGGGCAGGCCGGAAAACTGGTTGGCTTTGTGAGAAACGGAGACTTTACACAAATCAGCCAGCCTTGTACAGCCGACTCACAAGCTGCCGGAGACGCTCTGCCAGCCGGCGGCGATTGTTACATCAGTGTTGGTAGCGATATGGTTGTCTGGACCAAGCACTTCACGACCTTTGTGGCTTACTCTCAAGCCCCCACCCCGACAAGCTCCAACACATCTAGCTCCTCAACTACATCAAGCGCAACTAGCGGTACAAACCAAGCTTCATCCGCTAGCTCAGGCTCCTCGGTACTTGGTAGCTCAACCGAAAACGGGCAGGCCCTGTCAACCAGCGCGCAAAAGGCTGCCCCAGCTCTGGCAATCGCTGCGCAGCCAGCAACTAGCAAAATATTTGGTCTGGCCTGGTACTGGTGGCTTGTAATCCTACTGTTCATCGTAGCTGGCGGCTACCTTATATATGCCTTCGCTTCAATTGACGGTAAACTTTAAGACTGCTTTTTTGGCATAAACTTCAGACTGGCGGAGTTGATGCAAAACCGCTGACCAGTCGGCTGGTTTTTAGCGTCATCAAAGAGATGGCCAAGGTGGCTACCACAAACAGCGCACAGCACTTCCACGCGGTGCATGCCAAGGCTGTCGTCTGGCACAAGTTTTACGGAGCCGGTGCTGGCTACATCATAAAAGCTCGGCCAGCCACTGCCAGAATCAAACTTCGTCTTGCTGGAAAACAGCTCGTTGCCGCA
>DATKKU010000026.1:0-13682 GCA_035542755.1 Binatia bacterium
TCCGCTCGCAAAAAGCGCCAGTTTACCAAGCGCTAATTTTAAGCGGAGTTCATTCTGGCGACATTTGCCAGAATGTTATAGAGTGTTCTTATATGAGCGAGATGGAGCCTACTCAGCCGTATGACTACATGCTTGATTTACGTCTCGCCGTAGGCCAGGCTGATGTTTACATCAATGAGGCTCCAAGCGATAGACTGCGCATTCGCCGCTCCAGAGAAGTCATAGAAGAACTCAACGGCCTGATAATGGAAAGTTATCTGCACGAACCAGTAACCGTCTTTGGAATTCATAAAAAAGCATCTTTTGCTAAGGACGGGGGCATACACGTTTATCTAAAAGACGGTGCATCTTCGGGATTATCGGATGGCTTTGTGGTCGCTGATTTAGAGCAGGACTTTGACGACATAGAGCATATGGGTTCAAAGCGGCAGCTAGAATTTCTGCAGAAACTCCGTGAACAATCGCTTGGACGACATGTGGTCAGCCATCTCCTAACCTCTACCGACGGCTACTCTCTGCACAGGACTGACTTTTTATTCCAGGCCGACTTTAGAATGCGCATCCTGGCTCCAGCTTTTACGTCTTACTTGTTTACGGATAGCGAAACAGAGATACCCCAAGATTCGCTGACGCTAGAGACGGAGCGGATTATAAGCACTGCCGACCCTGAAAGCCAAAGGCTGATTCAGATTATTGAAGAAGATATATCTAGGGCCGACGAGCCGCTGGGAGCACTAATACATAGCGCCAGAAAATTTAGAGGTCTAGGCGACAAGCCCGGGCGGGGCTCTCAGGCGCCCCTGCAGTCTGCGCTGGTGATTCGCCTGCAGCAGATTCTTGACGAGCCGCTATTTGGGCAGGCCTACCAGTTTGAAAATGGTTTGCCGGTCTGCCTTGTACCGCAAGCTAACGGCAGGGTCGCGACCAGAAATGTAGACATTGAAAACTACCAAGTCGTGTTTACTGATATAGCGGTAGCTCCACATTTTGAGAAAACCGCCGGAGCGGAGCATGGGTCATTTACAGACGAGCGGGCACTCCACCTAGTTGGTTACCCGCTGGACGCTGGAAAGTTGGACTACGAATCTATAGTCATAGTGCCGTTGGAGCACATGTACGACCAGAAGTATACTCGCCTAGAGGATACTCCGTAGATAAACTTACTAAGGTTAATGGGTTATAATTTAGGATAATGGCAAAAGAAGTTATATTGACCGGTATCAGGGCCAATAATGATTTACATATTGGCAACTATTTTGGGGCGCTACTGCCCATTATTGACATGGCTAAAAACCGCTCGCAGGATTACCAGGTCAATTTATTTGTGCCGGACCTGCACAGCTTTACGACGCCGATTGACCATTCCAAGTTGCAGCAGCAAATCATACACAATCTGAAGATCTTTACTGCCGCGGGCTTACCACTAGATAATCCCGATATCCGGATTTACCGTCAAAGCTATATCCCAGCACACTCTGAGCTAACTTGGATCCTAGATTGTTTTACAACTTTCGGCGAAATGCGCCGGATGACGCAGTTCAAAGAAAAAGCCTACAAAACCGATAACGAAGATGAGATTAATGCCTCCGTGGGAGTTTTCAACTATCCGGTACTAATGGCCGCGGATATTCTTCTTTACGGCGCTAAATACGTGCCGGTTGGCGATGACCAAACGCAGCATTTAGAGTTCACTCGCGACATTGCCGAGCGAATGAACAAGCAGTTCGGTGAGCTATTCATAGTGCCAGACCCGGTAGCTAAGCAGCACGAGCTGTTCGGCAAAGACCAAGGCCTGCGGATTCGCGACCTAGCCGACCCAACCAAGAAAATGAGCAAAAGTGACGATAGTGCTAAGGGGGTAATTTTCATGGGTGATAGCCCCGACGAGGCGGCTGCCAAAATCATGAGTTCTACTACTGACAGCGAACTTGTAGTCGGTCCGAATCCTGACTTCAACACTCGGCCAGGCGTTACAAATCTAGTGCAAATCCTGAAACTGCTCCAACCTGGCTCAACTACAGATATGAGTCAAATGTCGTACAAAGATTTTAAGCTGGTTGTCGCCAACGCTACCAAAGATTTTTTGAGTGATTTTCAGGCCAAACTCGCTCAAGTAGATGAAGCCAAACTTATGCAAAAGCTAGAGTCTGATGAAAAAGCAATGACCGAAGTTGCCAACACCACGCTCTATAAAGTTCAGCAAGCGGTGGGCTTAAGACCCGCCGCTTGAGCTCATGAGACGGTTTAAAGCTACAGTCAAAGATAAAGGTATGCGGGCCGATATAAAAGTCGCGTCTAAGTACCCGAAGTTTAGTCGCTCGTCTTTGCAGCGATTATTTGAAAAAGGCCTGGTAAATATTAACGGAAGCCTAGCTAAGGCTGCCTACAAACTAAAACCGGCGGACGTCGTAACCATAGATGATAAATCCCTGAAGACCGTACCCAAAAAATTGAGCCTGCCAGTTATCTACGAGGACGACAACGTGGTAGTTATTGATAAGCCGGAAGGGGTGCTATCTCACTCCAAGGGCGCAATCAACGAAGAATCAACAGTGGCCAGTTTTATAAGGCCCAAGGTTGCGCCAGAACTTGAGGGTAACCGCGCCGGGATTGTTCATAGACTAGACCGTGGCACTAGCGGTGTGATGATTGCAGCAAAAAATGCCGAGACTATGAGCTACCTGCAAAAACAATTCTCTGCCCGCAAAACCAAGAAGCAGTACGGAGCAATCGTAGAAGGATTGCCACAACCGGCCGAGGCGGTTATTGACATACCCATAATTCGGAACCCCAAAAAGCCTCAAACTTTTAAGGCCGACGCCGCTGGCAAACCGGCTCAGACACAGTTTAAGATCTTAAAAACTGTTTATAAAAACGATAAGCCCTATTCGCTTATTGAGCTAAAGCCGCTAACCGGCCGCACTCACCAAATTAGAGTACATATGCGCTACATTGGCCATCCGGTTTTGGGCGACCGAGTTTATGGAACGCCTGGCGAGCATTTGTACCTGCACGCTAAATCATTGGAAATAACCCTCCCTGGCGGCGAGCGAAAGGTGTTTAAAGCTGCCGAACCCAAGTATTTTGAGGAGTTTATAAATTCATGAGTATCGCCGTGCACCCTAAAACCAAAGCTGGTATGGATAGGTATTTGAATCAGCCAAGTCAGGTGCTGGCCATAATCGGCGAAGCCAGAAGCGGCAAAGCACAGGTTGCTAGGCAGATTGCTGCCCAGCTTCTGGACGTGCCCGAAGAAAAGCTGCAGGCTCACCGGCATTTTATAGTCTTGCAGCGCCTGCCAAATCAGCGCGATATTTCAATAGATAGTGTCCGGAGTCTGATAAAAGAACTGCGCACCAAGGCCCTGGGCGATGGAAGTATAAAGCGGGTAGTTCTGGTGGAAGAGGCCGGCAAACTCAGTCAAGAGGCTCAAAACGCCCTTTTAAAGACTTTGGAGCAGCCCAATCCCGACACAGTATTTATTCTGACGCTGGATAGCGTTCATAGTGTCCTAGTGACAGTCTTATCCAGGTCTACAAAACTAATCGTCTATCCACTTTCGTTGCAGGCGGCCATTGATAGTTATCCCGCTCACACCAAGCCTGAAGTAGAACTGGCCTGGAATATGAGCGAAGGCGCCGCCGGATTGATTGACGATTTATTGAATTCCGATGAAGATATCGCCGAAAAGCAAGCAGTTGAAAAGGCTAAACAGTTTCTGGCTAGCGATACCTATCATCGCTTGCTCAGTACGAACGAGTTAACTCAGGATAAGGAGGCGCTAGCGGCTTTTTTAGATGGCCTGGCAAAATTGCTCAAAGCTCTGCATCACTCAAGTGTCAAAAGTAGTTCTCGCGGCAATAGCCGACGTTTACTGGGCGCCCGGAAGCTGGTAGCCACCTCTCAGGCTGCACTTCAAGCCAATGCCTCGGCAAAGCTGGTTATGCTCAACCTGGTTACTAACCTGGGCGTCTAACTGGTATAATAAACAGATATGTACGCTTTAGTACTACTGCTGTTTTTCGGCTATTTGGCCTACCGTCACGCCAAGTTATCGGAACACGAGATGGTAATAATTCCGCGCCGAGTCGGCGACCGACTCACACGCCTTTGGGAAATAGCCCACCACAGCATGCGCGAGAACAGCCTGCTGCGGGCCGAGAAAGCTCTCCTGACTATTTTAAAAGTGGATGAAAAAAATGCCGCCGCCTATAATCGTCTGGGTATTTTGTATGCCAAACAACGCGAATACAAGGACGCCATAGACTGTTTTGAAATTGCCAGCAGCATAGAACCCAGCGCATCTTCTTTGCACAACCTGGGCTTAATTTATTACGAAACCGAAAACTACGAAAAGGCCGCCACGGCCTTTGAGCAGGCGCTTAAGCTGGAAGGTAATTTGGCAGCCCGCCACATCGCTTACGCCAAAGTTCAGGAAAAGCTTGGTAACGACAAGCTGATGCTGCAAGAAATAGAGGTCGCCGCTGAGCTGGAACCCAACCCCGAGACCTATAAGTTGCTAGAAGGCGCCTATACTTCGCGCGGCATGGACGAAGAGGCTAGGGAAGTGCAAAAGAAGCTCAATAAGCTGGCTTTACCAGCTGGCAAGCGCCGCCGTATACTCCGACCCCGCCGAGTTGTTATCTAGTAACTTTGTCAAAAATTGTGGCGGCTATTTCGCTGGGTTCTTGCACCGACGTGTCAAACACCTCTTCGCCAGGGATGTGGTAGGTGTCGCGCCAGTACTGCTCTATAGCAAGGTCGCTAATTTTGTACGACACCTGCGGTATAATTCGCTCTTTATTTCTGGCCAGACAGACTTGCAGCGGAGGGTATAGCAAAAAACTATAAAACGGATAAGAATTGGCCCTTGCCAAGTGAGCGTAGGCGTCATATTGCTCCGGCCTGGAAGAGTGTATATCTGATATTATTGTCCGGTCAATGTCCATAAGCTCATCAACCAAAAAACAGGCCGATTTTAGGGCAATGTCTCTTCGCCACTCGGTTGAGCGTGTCTTATCTATCTGATGCTTAAACACATCTATGTCTACACGACTGACGGTATCGGGCCAATATGTCTCTAACTCGTCTATTACACTAGACTTACCCGCGCATATAGGCCCACGTACGGCTATAAACACTCGGCTCGGTGCATTTGAGGTAGTTAGCTCTGTCATAAATATGGTGCAGCGTACTGTACGAAGTAGGCACGCTACTCACTTCATTTTAGTCTAGTACAAATCAGAAAACGACATGTAACGTGCAAGTTGACTTAATACAGCGTTCACTTGTTCCATAGTGAAGCCATCCTCAGGCGTATATTCACCAGAACCCAGCTTACTTGAGGCAATTGCAATAGTTGACCCTGGAAGTGCTAAACCAAGATCTGCATGTTCACGACGTAAACAAAGTTGTAAAACATCACCGTATTGATACATAGCAGGAGTGATAGGCGCATCGTGGTCTATGGCAGCTCTTGTTTGATCTGCCTCACGCTGTAAGCGTACACGCTCACTTTCAAGTTCGGCTGTTTCTTGATCAACAAGTTTTTCATCAGCCTTGGCTGCTAGTCTACCTCGAAAAGCACTAGTAACTCCAAGTAAGTCGTTTTCACTTTGGAATTCACTTAGTACTTCATTCCGCAGAGGGTGATTTTTCAGGCCTTCACTCATAAATATATAATACCACAATGTATGGTATTAGTAAATATCTGGTGCAGGGTGTAGGATTCGAACCTACGAAGGCGAATGCCAACAGATTTACAGTCTGTCGTGTTTGACCGCTTCACTAACCCTGCATGTTAACGATGGAGCCGACGAGCGGATTCGAACCGCTGACCCGCTGTTTACAAAACAGCCGCTCTGGCCAACTGAGCTACGTCGGCATCGGCAACAGAGGTAGTCTAACAAAATAACAGATAAGATTCAAACAAACTTATGTTATGTGTTTTGTTCCATGGCTTTCTCTAGGTTCAGGGCTATAATGGCCAAATCGGTTAAGTCTCCGTCGTAAGCCATGTAGTTGGGGTGCCAGTCGGGATTGAACTTATTTTTGAACTGCTCCAGCCCCTGCGCTGAAAATCTGTCGCCACTCAAGGTTCTGGCAATACTCATCAGCCTGCCCTTGGCTTTAGCAAACGGCACGAAGCCCAAGTCAAAGTATTTATAATGTTCGGTTTCAGAAACCGACTCAATGGTTTTATAAAGCAGATACGGCATAGCATTGTTGGCATCTGGCAGGTAACGCAGTAAGTCCACCGAAACCGTATGCGACTTGCAAAAATGCGGGATTTGGTTTGTAAAAGCCAGTATCTTGCCCGAATCGTCGTGCAGGTAATGAAGCGTGCACTTTGCCAGATAGTCATTATCAAAATATCCGAGCGCAAACCCTCTCTCTTTTCGTCCATCTTTTGTGAGCCAGGCATCAGAGACAGCCTTTAGCTGTCGCAAAAAAATATCAGAGTGCGGCGGCAAGGACTTGGCGTAGATATAACCATTTTTGCTGGCTCGGTTTTTTTGCCAGCGCCACCACTTGTCCTTGGTGGTAACTTGCAGAAAGTCATCAATATTTATAACAGCACTGGCTCCAATCTGGATAATATCTAGCTTGGCTTTTTTATAGGCCGGCACGCTGTCTTTATAGATTGGCAGAAAGCAGGTTGTTAGGCGCCGGCCTTTAGCCCACTGAATAAACTGTTCAATTGCCTGGTGCCTGTCGTCTGCCATGGGGTCGGCCAGGGCAAAGGCCGTTGAGCCGACTAATTTATAGGCTATAAAGCCATGACTGTCATCCTGCCAAAAGTAGTCCTTGTCCGCTGGCCACAGCTTAAAAAAATCTTCTGACGAGTTTGAGCGCCACTTTAGCAGCCGTTCTACCCGGCCATAGTCACGCTCCAAGTTAGTTTGAGGTTTGTACGGCTTAAATAAAATCCAAAGAATGCTTCCGGCGCTGACTGCCAAGAAGGCGGTGATGGTGTTAGCCAGAAGGACGCTGCGCATATGGCTATGAACGGCACCACTTGCGTAGTCGGAAAAATTATCAAGTGCCTGAGCCGTAACCAGCGCGACCTTACTGTCGCGGTCAAGTAGTATCAGCGCCAGCAGGACCACTAGCAGCAGCCCGCCGACCATAAAGTACAAGTCCTTTAACCTTACTTTCCAGGTTAGAGGAATTAGGCCTCTGTCAAAATCATCCTTGAGAACAAACAAGGCGCAAAAAGTCGTAAGGTAAAGAATCATCAGGCCTGGATTTGGCGATATGACGGAATACTTAAGTGTCTCTATGCCGGCGATAACCAGGAATATCTGCCTGGCCCTGGTTTCGCCTCGGGCTAGGTGGCGGCTTAGGTACAGCATCACCACACCAATAATTACGCCGTGCTGGGCCAGCCAGGCGCTGTCACCGGCAAAATACAAACCCTTAATCTTGCCCAACAGGTGGATGTGCGCCAGGCTAATTAAAATGGCCAAGATGCCGTTAATGAATGCCCAGGCTGCCACCACCAGAGTAACTATCTTTTCCTCATTTTTGCGAGATTTAAAGTTACCGTCAATTAAATAATCGCGGCAGAACCAAGCCAGCCAAACAATCAAAACGGTTTGATAGACATACTGCGACACGGTGTTGAAATGTTCGTGGTCAGCCAGTTGACTGACAAATAAAACACCGTAAGCCACCTGAAACAAAACGAATATTATGGAAACTAGTTTTTTGCGCAACCAGGCGTCGTAGACGGCAATTACAAAAAAGACCAGCGAAGTAGCAACCGTTTCTACGGCGTGCAGCACAAAGCTTGGCGAGGTGTACTCTTTGCAGGCCGAGCCAACCATCCGGCAAGTTGTACTGAGCAGCGGATCCAAAACTAGCCCGATGCCGAGTATAAGCAGTAGCCAGCCGGCTATTTTCTTATTAGGGTGTTTTAAAAATGTATAGGCCATTAACAGCAGCAGCAAGCCGCCCAGCACATCACCAGTTCTAAAGGCCCAAGAAAAAGGCTGGGCAGGGGTTTCGTACTGGCTTATAAGGGATGTCCGGTACGACAGGCCACTGTTTAAGTGCGGGGCCAGCAGCCAGGTGGTGCCCAGTATAAGAAACAGCAGTTGCCATGCTATAAGATAACGACGTCGGGTCAGGTCAAAGCGCATTACTTAAATTTTATACTGAAGACGCTAAAAGTTCTTTTAGAAGGCCAACATTATGGTTGACCTCCTTTTTAAAAATTATTTTTAGCAGGGGGTAAAGCGGGGCAATGGCTTTAGTTCTAAGTTTTAAATCAAAAACAAAATTAACGGCGGTGCCAGCGCCAGCCGGCTTTAAGCCATAGGTTCTTACCAGCCAAAAAGGGCCGCTTGTGTTAGTGGTGGTATATGTTTTATTCGGCTGATAGTCAGTAAATTCAAAATCAGTAACACGCTTTCCTAAAAAGTAATGCACCTCCTGACCTTTAGTACCTTTTCCCACAGGTCCTTTAGTTAGCTTTGTTATCTCGGCGATGCTAGGATCCCACTTCTGGTGGTTCTCAAACAAATCCGTGGCTATAAACTTAAAAACATCATTGGGAGCCTTAGCGACATTGAAATTAAAGACCAGCTTCATATCTAGGCAATTATACTCCTAAACCAAAGAGACTACCCTTGCTATACTATTAACCAGTGGAAGAACAGATAGACAAATTAAAATCTCTGATAGAGTCGTCGCAAAAGGTTCTTATAACTTCGCATATTGGCCCGGACGGCGATTCGGTCAGCTCGTCACTATTGCTTTATCAAATCCTCAGACTCAACTTTCCTAACAAGGCCATAACACTGTCTATGGAAGAGGCGCCGTTTGGCCTGAACTTTTTGGAAGGTTATGAGCAGATACAGTTTCAACCTCTGCCGGCAGCGTTAAAGCAGGCGTCGCCGGAACTTCTATTCGTGCTGGACGCCAATGCCTGGCACCGGGTTACCCGTTCCGTGGAAGACACGCGGCAGGCGATATCGGAGCTACACCCCAAGATTGTCGTTATAGACCACCACGAAGGCGATGATATTGAGGGCTCCAGCTTGTACATTAACGATAAAAGCCCGGCCGCAACTTTAGATATCTATAGTATTTTTATTGAAAAAATGGCGCTGGCTAAGCCCGAGGGCTACGCCCAAACGGCCTTAACCGGCATCTACACCGACAGTGGCGGATTTGTGCATCAAAATTTTAGTATCCAGCGCGTTTTTGAGGTGGTGCCTAAACTGATAGCCGAGGGGGCAGACCTGGAAATAATCGTCAGCAACTTAAACAAAATTAGCGAAAAAGGTTTAGAGATATTAAAGCAGCTTTATGCAAACACAAAACTTGAGGACGGCTATACTTATTCATTCATTTCAGACTCACTTACAACCCCGGACAATCACGAAGCGGTAGTTCAGGCGACAGAAGCCTTTCGGGTACAGCTGCTGCGCAACGTAGAAGACAGACCCTGGGGTTTTATAGTCTATAGAGACGTGATGGCCCCAGAGAGTACCTACTCTGTCTCGTTTCGGGCGTTATCTGGCAAAAAAGACGTTTCACTGCTGGCTAGAGCCTTGGGCGGCGGCGGACATAAGCCGGCGGCCGGTGCTAAATTTGCTGCCCAATCCGTTGAGCAGGCGCTTGATATGGTTAAGAAAGCTATAGAGGACACGCCAACTTCTTGATAGAATAGCCTTTGTGCTTTCTTGTTCTATTAAAATTTTTCAAGCTCGGAACACTGCTTGGAAAATTTAGAGGAGGAACGTAGCATTAAGTCGAAGCTTTTACAAACATTTGTAAAACGAGACAACTGCGCAGGTTCCGACGAGCCGTGATAGCTCAGTGGTAGAGCACCTCCATGGTAAGGAGGGGGTCCCGGGTTCAAGTCCCGGTCACGGCTCCACGCCACACCTAATGTCAACCCCGCTAGAAATTTACGCAAACAAGTGGCGTAAATTTAGCGGGGTCTTGTATTGTTGCTCCTCTCCAATCGGCGAATCCTCTCGCCGATTGGGTAATTGAAGAAATGGAGCGCCAACCTTAGGCTGCGTATAATATAGGTAGTATGCCAAAAATTAAAAGGCGGGAGCTCGCGCTTGTTTTGGGAGTTTTAGGTCTAGTTTTGCTGGGCTCGGCGGCAATTATCATCCACCGCAAATCGTCTCCTGCACCGTATCATCTGGCGGCTTACAATTTCAACGACCAGCAGGCCGATTTGCAAAAGTTTGAAAAAGAAATACAGACTTTGGGCGGAGAGCGTGCCTATAACCGACTTTATGACGCCGTGTCTAACCTGTCAGCTGATGACCAGCACGAGTATGGTCACTTGTTTGGCGATGCCCTATACAAAGAGGAAGGCCTAAACGGCATTGGGGTTTGCGATTCAAGATTTTCTTACGGCTGTTTTCATCAGATGTTGTCCGACGCACTGATAACTTATGGCACCTCGGCCGTGCCGATGCTTGACCAAAAGTGCAAACAAATTCTCAAGGGGGCATACTTGTCTTGTCAGCACGGTCTGGGCCACGGGATTATGGTTACGATTGGCCTGAACAAACAAGGTTATGACGAAGCCCACCTCAAACAAGCCCTGGCGTACTGCGCCCAGCTGCCAGACGACCAGCCGCTGGGCGGTTGCGATGGCGGTGTTTACATGGAATATAATCTACACACTGTTGCTAATGTGGAATTAGAGCAAAACGACATCCGTCGCATTGAACAAGGAAACATGTACTCACCGTGCAACGACCTTGAGCTAGCTCAGCAGACAGCTTGCTATTTTTGGATGCCTCAGTGGTGGGCTTTGGCCGGCGCTTTGCGCTACAACACCACTCAAAGTTTGAGTGACAACCAACTCTACAAATCAACTGGCTCCTTGTGCCAATCGCTTGCCAGCGCGTCAAGGCGAACCTGCTTTGAGGGCATTGGCTATGCTGCCATCTCTACAGCAAAGTTAGACCCGGCGCGAACCCTGGGCTTATGTAACGCCGCTTCGTCCAATGAGCTCAACAACCTATATTGTCGTGCGTTTGCGGCCAGTATGATTGCCAGCGTTACAGGGAGTGGCCCCGATGCCCTGGCGGTATGTCATGGACTAACTGGCAATGGCAAGACATTTTGTGCGCAGTATGCTAACCAGCAAGGAAACTTCTTTACATCACTACCCGACCCGGTTTTATAGCTGTTTGGCTCAATACTGTGAGAAAAATCACTGAACGTGCTTAAGTAGATTGCTTACATATAAGTATGCTTGGAGGTAAAGCCCGGACAAATTATTAGGCGCTCAAGCACTAGAAAACCCTGCGGGATGTGCAGACGCGGGGTTTTGTAGTTGTTAGGGGCCTTTGCAATCAGCCTCCTCATCTGTTACAATATGGTTAACCAGAAGGTTATTTTTTTATGGCAAAAAGCGAGAAACGAAAAATTATTGGTCTTACGTGCGAGGCTTGCGGGCAGCGCCATTATTACAGTACCAAAAATACTATGAATACCCCCGATAAAGTGGAGCTTAAAAAGTATTGCCCGGTTAAGCGGGTTGTAGCCAAGCAGGTTGAAACAAAGAAAAATTTAGGTCGCAACGTCGCGCCAAAACGTAAGTAAGTTTTACCCCTTATTGAGCCGGGACAGCATCAACAGCGTCTCGGCCATGGTTGAATGGCTCCAGGCCAGCGGCAGTACTCCAAGTCCCATGCCAGTGTTGGGATCAACCTGCTCGGCCATCATGCCGCTCGGCGTGGCTCTGGCAATGGCCCAGTCTATTAAGTCGGTAGCCTCTTTCAGTCTGTCATTACTCATGTAATATTGGGCCAGCCACAAGGTAGTGATAATCCAGGGGTTACCCAGTTTGGTGTGGTCGGCCAGAAAATAATCATCGTGCTCGTAACGCGGCACGCCACCAATTGGCGGATTAGCCATTAATACTTCTTCTACTTTCTTAACCGAGGCGTTTAGCGTGCTCTCGTCTGCCAGGCCCGACAAAAAAGCCCCGTAAAAGCTGGAAGCGTCAATAACGTCGCTAAAATCAATGTTACCGTCTTTATGGAGGAAGAGGCTCTTACGATAAGCTCCGCTATTTGGGTTTACCAGTAAGCGAGCTCCATCCTTTATTCTAGCCACCGCTGATAGCCAATTTTGCTGGTCTTCGGACTTATTAAAGCGCTCGGCGATCCCGGCGGCTGCTTTTAGGGCGGCCATAGTCACGTAGACACTATAAGTAAAGGTTGCGAAGATTTGCTCCCAAAGGTCATAGCTGCCGTGCGGCAGGTTGGTCTGCTCGTCTATGAAACTGGCCATAAAATCGGCGCATGGTTTAACAAAGGTGCTATAAACGCTCCTTACAAAGTCCTCATCATTACTTACCTCTAGATATCTAGCCAGCGCGTAAATGACAATTGCCGTTTCGTCCTCCTGAATTGGCAGTTCCGGATGATTCAGGTGCAGCTGCGGGTGCCAGGTGCTGCCCAAAGCTCGGTCCGGCTGGTATTTGTGCTTCATGTAGCCGGCCGGGTCCATAACGTCAATGCAAAATTGAAAGAACTTTTTCGGCTCTTCCTTATAACCAAGCTCAATTAGCGGCAGCAGGGCGTAAGCGCCGTCGCGCGGCCAGACATAGCTGTAGTAATCGCGGCCATAGTTATAAATGCTGCTATCGGCGCTGGCTATAACTCCGCCGTGATTATCAATGTGCGCCTTAACTACAAGTAGCGACTTTTTGAGCATTTTGCGGTAGTGAGTATCAACTTTTTCTACTTGTGGCCTTGCCTTGTCCAGCCACTCCGAAAATGCCTGGCGAGTACTTTCTAACCTAGCTTCCAGACCCTTTTGTAAAATCGTTTTATGTATTTTTTCGGCGTCTCCTTGTGAATCCGAGGCCACCACCCAGTAGCTGCAGACGTGGCTGCCGTCGGCGGGAATATCCATTCTGATTCTGAGCACCGAGTCTACACCGCCGTGCTCTACCAGGCCGCCGGACAGCTCGCCGTCCTCGGCGTCGCGGAAGGTACCTTCTTTGCCCTCAATTCCAAAATTGCCAACTGAGAACTGGTCAAATGGGTTACCGTCCTGGTCGTGGGCATAAATTAGCAGACTGGCCCAGCCCTTGTAGTCTAAGATGTAGTTGCCCTCGGGTATAAATAGCGCCGTATCGCTGCGTCCGGCCCGGGAAATTTGAAAAGCCTGGTGCATAAACAGCCTAATTTCTGCATCGGCACCGGTTTTGTTGCGGACTTCAATCCGCCGCAGTAGAGCAGGGTAGCGAGAGTCCACAAAGTCGTTAAAGTGCAGCTGCACCCCCAGCTTGTCATTGGTGGCCGTAATGTTACTAACCAGCGCTTCTTCCTCAAAATCAATATCAAACTGCCAGCTATCGTCGTCCGTCCAAGCAAATTTTCCGTTAACCCAAACGCCGATTTTATGGTTTAAAACTCGGGCCGAGGTCAGGTTGTCCAAGCCAATATACGGGTAATAAAAATCGTGTACCGTGCCCCGTTCGTTGAGCCCCACCAAGATATGCCCATTACTAAGTAATACTGGTCGTCCCATTACTCTAGTAGGCCCTTTTGGACCAGTCTCCACCTAAGATCATGATATGCGTTCATGTAGTTCATAAAAGCCTCATACGGCGAATCGTAGGGACTAAAATAGGCGTGCACGTCGCCGTCGCTAAACCACTTAGTGCACATGTAGTAAAAGTGGTC
>DATKKU010000027.1:0-15923 GCA_035542755.1 Binatia bacterium
CCTCCTTTTACCTGAGCGGCCAGACTTTTTGGTGTTTTGGTTTTTGGAGGGTTCATTTAGCGAGGTGCGGGTAATTTTAAGGCCGTCCTTGTTTTCGGTCTTGGCGGATACAACCTTGGATTCAACTTTTTTTCTGGCCGGTTTGTCAACGCTAGCCTCGGCTTCGGCCACATCGCGGTTTAAAATCCGGGCCTGCTGCCAGTAAGCCATCAGGCTGCTGGTCAGCCAATAAAGCGGCAAGGCCACCGCCAGGTGCAGCGACACTAAAAAGACAATTACCGGTACAAACATTACGGTGCTGCGGCTAACGGCGGCGTTGACTTCACTTTGGTCGGTTTTAGTGCCACTGCCAGCATCACGCATAATTGCCCTCAGCCCCCGCGAGTCCTCGGTCTTTGGCATTAGCTGCTTACTCTGCAAATACTGGGCTATGGCGCTGGCTATAACAATAATCATGGCTGGCCAATAGATGCCGCTAGCGTCTATGGCTGTGCGCGTAAGGTTGACCAGCCCAAAAAGTGTCTCGTCAAAATTATGAATGTTGGTACTCAGTGACTGAATCCAGGCCAGGTGGTGCAAAAACGGATATGAGAAAGTTACGATTTCGTGCGGGTCCCTAATAATTCGCCGAATGCTGCTATAAAGGCCTATCAAAATTGGAATTTGGGCAATTAAAATCCCAATTGAGGCAAACGGGTTAATTTCTTTCTCTTTATAAAGCTCCATGGTCAGGCGCGATTCTTCCTGGCGATCACCCTTAGCAGCGGCTTTAATTTTTTTGAGTTCTGGCTGCAGGTCGCGCATAGCTCTGGCGTGGTAAAGCTGCTTTTTAACCAGCGGCCACATCAAAAGCCGGATAACTATCGTAAAAATAATAATCGCCACACCAAAATTGTGCCCCGGCAGCAGCGCTGTAATCAGCACCAAAAGGTTAAAAATCGGCTGGACAATTATGGTCGTAAACATATAAAAACTTCCTCGTAAGCTGGCAATATCATAACACGCTAGCCGTTGGCCGCTTTTAAGTTATTTCAAAAGGCCGCTAGATCGCAGCTGTTTTTTTAGTTGTTTTACCAACTTATCAAAAGGTTCCTCCAGTACTCCGTCGTGAAAAACTGTCAGAACAATGTCAGCCGGTGTGCTAGAGTCGCCGCCTGCTTCCTTGAAGGCCTCGTAAAGGCGCCGGCGCATACGGTTACGGGCAACTGCCGACTTATTTACCTTGCGACTAATTACCACGGCAAAGCGGTAATCGTCGCGTCGCGGATTAGCCACGCTTTTGACCGAAAATAACGGCCCGCGTACTGTACGGCCGTTTCTATAAACGTATTTTAAGCTCCCATAACCATGGAAGCGATTTGGCTTACCAAGCATACCCTCCAGTTTGGCACTGGCAGGTGCAAGTGTCTAGTGGCTCAGTCGGTCTCGGCCCTTTAGCCGGCGGCGTTTTAGGACATTACGCCCGGCGCTGCTGCGCATGCGTTTTAAAAATCCGTGTTCACGACTGCGGTGAATTTTTTTGGGTTGATGAGTCTGTTTAGGCATCTAGATACCTTACCAAATTTATCATCTCTAGTCACATATCATACTTTTCCACGGCGCGAAGCTTATGCGTTAAAACCACAATGTTAAGCCACAAAACTTGACTTACTTTTCCACTTATGTGGACCAATTGTCCACAAACATAACCTCTTACGGTGGCCCGTGTGTATAAAAAATCCCCTTAGGCTGGGGCAATTGGTTTTGGCTGTCGTTTTTTTTGCAAAGGCTGTGGAAAAGATAGTTTGTATGGTCTATAGTTATGGATAACTTTTGGGTTCAAAAACGAATCTCTAGTTGAAAGATTAAAGCAAGCAATGCAAGAAACTACCCTATGGCAAGCTGTCCTCGGAGAAGTAGAACTGAGTATCTCCAGAGGCAACTTTGTTACCTGGTTCAAAAATACCCAGCTTATTAGAAGCCGTGACGGCGTAGTTATTATTGGCGTACCCAATGTCTTTGTAAAAAATCAGCTGGAGCGCAAGTTTAACGATTTGATTGTTGAGGTTCTAGAAAAAAACGGCGTTGAGCCGGAGCGCGTTGAATATAAAATCCATACCGGTATCCCGTCTCTGCCCAAAGTTGAAGACGACCAGATTTTGCGTAACCCCAAGGGTTCGTCCGGCAGCGAGAGTACTACCGCCACAGCGACCAGGCCCAAGGTCAGCACCCAGGTCACTCACTCATATCGTCAGGGCATTAACGAACGTTATACTTTTGATAATTTTGTAGTTGGCGCCGGCAACGAGCTGGCTTATGCCGCCTGCCAGGCCGTCAGCCAGTCGCCGGGCACTAAATATAATCCACTGTTTTTATACGGCGGTGTCGGCATTGGTAAAACCCACCTAATCCAGGCAGTTGGCAACGCCCTGGTTGCCCACAAACCTAGCGCCAAGGTCGTTTATGTATCTACCGAGCAGTTTGTGCAAGAATTTGTTGACGCCCTGCGCTTTAAGAAAAATACCAGCGACTTTGCCGGGTTTTATAGAAGCGCCGACGTTCTAATTGTTGACGACGTCCAGTTTCTGGCCGGCAAAGAAAAAATCCAGGAAGAGTTTTTCCATACTTTTAACGCCCTGCACCAAGCCAACAAGCAAGTAATTATGAGCAGCGACAAACTGCCCAAAGATATCCCGACGCTTGAGGAGCGGCTGCGCAGCCGTTTTGCCGGCGGTATGACCATAGACATGCAAACCCCGGACTTTGAGACGCGCTGCGCAATCTTGCACACCAAGGCCGCGACTCAAGGCATTGAGCTAGACCAAGCAGTCGTGGAATTTTTAGCTAGCCGCGTCCAAAACAATATCCGCGAGCTGGAGGGCGCCCTAAACCAACTGCTGGCCTACTGCGAAATGAAGGGCGTTGAGCCATCTTTGCAAATAGTCACAACCATGTATGAAGCCAGCGCCAACCGGCCCAAGCACATTAGTGCCCGCCTGGTGATTGAACGCACCGCCAGATTCTTCCATATCTCAATGGAAGATATTTTAGGCCCCAAGCGCGATAAAGACATAGTCGTGCCGCGGCAAATCGCCATGTACATGCTGCGCTGCGAGCTGCATCTATCTTTCCCCAAAATCGCCCACGAGCTGGGTCGCAAAGACCACACCACAGCCATCCACTCAATTGATAAGATTGAAAAAGAGATGAGCTACGACGGTGTTATTAAGCAATACGTCAATGAGCTAAAAGAGAAAATTTATGCTTAAGATTAGTTATTTCTGTGGAAGAGCGGTGCACAAAGTCGGTAAAACCGTTGAAAAAGTTGCCCATTTTTCCCCACTGTCCACAAGCCCTGTTGTAATTTCAAGCTGTTACAGTGGTTTAACCCACAGGCATGTCACACTTTCTAGACTTTTTACCCACAGGTTTTCCCACAACCAAATTTACCGCTTCCCGTCTGTTGGTTTAACTTTATGCCCGGTTCCCACAAGTCCTATTACTAATGTTACTAACTTTATAAAGGTATATTAGTCATGAAGTTACAGGTCACCCAGGAAAATTTATCCAAAGCCCTAAACTCCGTCGCCCGCGTAGCCAGTTCCCGAAACACTTTGCCAATCCTATCTAACGTACTTCTCAAAACTGAGAACAACCGCCTCAGTATTGCAGCCACCAACCTTGATATCGCCATTACCCACTATGTTGGCGGCAAGATTGAAAAAGACGGCGTTACGACCGCTCCAGCCCGACTGATGCAGGACTTTGTGAGCAACCTCCCCGACAGCGTCCTACAACTAGAAACCAACGACAATAAACTGCACATTACCACCGATAAATACCAATCCACCATCAATGGTATGCCAGCCGAAGACTTTCCAGTGATGCCGGCTATAAAAAGTGACAATCTTTGGAAGCTGCCGGCTAAAGACCTTAAAAAAGTCCTCCAGCAAGTGGTCTTTTCGGCCAGCAATGACGATGCCCGCCCGGTTTTAACGGGAGTGTACTTTTACACCGAGGGCGGCACCGTAACGGCCGCAGCCACCGATAGCTACCGACTGGCTGAATCTAGGGTTGGCAAGTCTAAGCAGCCAATTAACTTTTTGGTGCCAGCATCAGCAGCCGCCGACCTGCTGCGCATAATATCCGATGATGATAAAGACGTAGCTATCACTCACGACGACCAGCAGGTACTGTTCCAGGCCGGCGACGTCAGCCTGGTGGCCAGATTAATAGAGGGCAATTATCCTGACTATAAAAAATTAATCCCCACAAAGTTCTCAACTTCCGCCAAACTCTCCCGAGCCGACTTTATTAACATTGCTAAAATCTCCAGCCTGTTTGCCCGCGAAAGTGCCGGCAGCATTACCATCAAGGCCGAAGACAAAAAGGTCAGCATCAACTCCATAGCTTCGCAAATTGGCGAAAACACTGCTACCGCCGACGCCGTTGTTACTGGGGCCGGCGAGGTCACCCTGAATTCACGCTATCTGATAGATGCCCTCAACGCTTTCGCCTCAGAGGAGGTAGAGTTTTGCTTTAACGGCAAACTAGAACCGTGCATTTTACGCAGCCCAACCGAGGCCGGCTATCTGCACCTTATAATGCCACTGCGAAGCTAAACCGGGCCCCCAAAAAGCGGTGGCTGGCCAAAGTTAATGATAGGTTCAATCAGACTCCAAAATTTCAGATCCTACAGGGATAGCTCATTTGAGTTTGACCCGGGCGTCAACATTATTGTCGGGCCAAATGCCAGTGGCAAAACCAATCTGCTGGAAGCTATTTTGGTACTCTGCCGCGGCAGCTCCTATAGGGCTAAAGACGCCGAGCTGGTTAGCTTTGGCAGGTCCTGGGCCCGCCTGGACGGTTATTTTGAGCAGCAGCGCAGCCTTAAACTAGAAATCAAGGACCAGCTGCCCACCAAGACTTTTTTGATTGACGATAAAAGTTTTAAGCGCCTGAGCCTAGAGCGCACCGAGCCAGCGGTGCTGTTTGAGCCCAATCATCTTCAGCTGCTCATCCGCGGGCCCGAGCGGCGGCGCGACTATTTTGACGAGCTTTTATCGCGCAGCCAGCCGGGCTACAAAAGTCTGCTTAATAGCTACCGCCGGGCGCTGGCTCAAAGAAACGCACTTTTAAAAAATGGTCAGGCGGCCGGGCATAACCAACTTTTTGTTTGGGATGTCCGCCTCAGCCAACTGGCCGAAAAGATTGCTATAGCGCGTAAAGAACTAGTAGACGATATCAATAAGTCACTGCCCAAAACCTATAGCGCCATTGCTGGCAGCAAAACCAAGCTAGAGCTCAACTATCAAAACCAGTTCGCGGTAGAAAGTTACGGCAGCGGTCTGCTGGCCAAACTCGGCGCTAATGCGAAGCGAGATTTTGAACGGGGCTATACAGCCTACGGCCCGCACCGCGAGGACTTTATTTTTTTCCTGGCCGCAAAAGACGCCTCAACCTCCGCCTCGCGTGGCGAGACTCGCAGCATTATGCTGTCCGTTAAAATTTACGAGCTAAAGCTGATTGAAAAAGTCCGAGGGACGCGGCCGCTTTTTTTACTGGATGATGTTTTTTCCGAGCTGGACGGAGCCCGCCGCCGCTCGCTGGTCAACTTTTTAAAGGATTATCAGGCAATTATTACCACTACCGACGCCGAGGCAGTACTGGAATATTTCGCCAGCGGCACCCAAAATTTAATTTCTTTAACTAAGTAGAAACTTGCCTTAAAACGGCGGCTTGTAGCTGCCCGGCAGTTTTGAATAGCCCAATTGCTTAAGCATCATCTGATAGCTAACCGTGCCCATGTTCTTATCAAAACCATAATTTTCGTCAACATAACTGAGGCCAGCAATGGGCACTGGCGGGACATTGTGATCCGTCTGAACCAGGGTTTCACCATCCGGTGAGTGGACGTGCAGCATCTTTGGCGGAAAGCCGCTAAAACCCCAGTATTCTAAGCTGGCATCGTTTTGAAGGTCGTCCAGAGCATAGAATTGCCCCCGGAGGGTAAGAGCCTTAATGCGAGCAATTTCATCCTTTGTCATATTTTTGCCAGAAAGCTTGCCGGCTAGGGCCTTATCAATAGTTAAATCGTCCACCAAAGCATTAGGAATTGGACTGGGGTAATCAAAGTAAGGAACCTTGGCGTTATACATATAGCCGTATACCCACTTCTGGCCATACATAGAAACAATGATTGGATTGGTGATAACAGCAGTTTTATTATATTTTGGATCAAGGCCACCACCAGTGCTACTGCTTATATTTGTGCCAAGCCTGTTACGGTATGGAGCATTGTAGTCAAAAATGCTCTTGTTAGCATTAATCACAAGGGCTCCAAAGTACTCAATCGCTTGATTGGAGTGTTTGATAGTCTCCAGGGTCTCTTTTAAACGTGTCATGGTGCCCATCGCCACCTTTAGGCCTTTTTCCTGACCAGGCGACGGCGTGCCGCGTTCGCCGGCAACCGCTAACTTTCCGGCCAGCTCTATCTTAGCTCCGCCGGTCGCAACTTCATGGCCGGTAGTTTTGGCCTGTACATTGCCAGCAAATAAAGCGGCGGCGCTAGTAGCGCTGGCTCCAGCTATAGCGGCTATAGTCCGCCAATTGCGAGGACTATGGGCACGGGGTTCTTGATTAGGTAGTTTACTCATATAGTTTATGGTTAAATCTGACTACAAATTACCACTTTTATACACTTTTGTCAATAGGGGTCGTGGCCTAGTCCGATCCGGCGCTGCCGTCTACCACCCCCGAATCAAATACCTGCTTGCCGCTGTTATCTGTTAAATAAAGACGCACTGATTTTAGCTCTAGATCAGAATAGTCCACCTTTGCCCGCCCCGCCTTGTTGCCGTTAAAACCGACATCAAAACTAATAAAAAACGGAGAATTGGGGTCAGCAGCATCGTGGTCAGTAGAAATTGTGTCCACGCCGACGCTAACCTGGGTGACCGGCGGCGACACGGTCTGGGTATAGTTATAAAATGCTACCTGAAGACTGAACACCTGCTCGCTGCTCAATCCGTAGTTCAGCAGTTTATCAAAACCAAGATAGATTGGCAGTTCTGGGTTAGAGCCATAGTGTTCTGGGGCCACGCCGCTGGGGTTAGACACGGTTTTATGAGATAGAGGGTCAACAACGCTATTGGTGGGGTTGGTCTGGGGTTTCTTGGCCGGGTGCCGAGGCGCCAATATGGCTACGACCACCAAAAATAGCAACGTAAGCCCGGCGACTATCAATATCAATCTTCGTCTATTTACCGATTGCATAGGCACTGCCTCCACTATGACTACCGGGTGAATTAATGGTCGTAACTATGTCGGTCGGAGACCAAGTCTTAGAATTATTAGCGGTATTGCCGGGGTCGCCAATTTGCCACTGTCCATCAGTTGTAAGACCCCTAATGACTATAAAGTGGCCGCCACCAGTGAACGGTTCAGAACCAGTACCGGCAACTATTACTAGATTATTGGCTTGCAATGCGGCGCTAATTGCCGGCACCGTGGCATCAACAGAAACAGCCGTTAGGCCCCAGTGGCTGGCCAGTTTGGGCGCTATGCTCCAATCACTGCCAACACCCGGGTCGTAAAGATTCTGACTGGTCGCATAGGCGGCGGTTTGTGCTGGCGTGACCTGCTTATTAGTTAAGGTGCTGATTATCATAGCCATGGCCGTTGGCCCGCAACCGTCGGTACCGATTGTGTTGACGGCCGCACAGCCGGCATCGGTCCCGCCGCTGCCATAGGGTTTGTCCTTCCAGGTCGCGTCACACTGGCTGTAGGCCGTAAAACCATCTATATATTGAGTATCCTGACCGGGCCCGGAACTGCCGCTGCATTCTCCGCCGCTAGCATCGGCGGAAACGGTGGTGCCACCAGTAGAACTGCCATATAATTTGTAGACCGCTTGAGACCGTGTTTGACGGTCGGATCCTGTCGTATCACTAGAGCCGGGGGCCTCAAAATTTACATAGATTACATCAGATGCCGAATTGACGGCGTCTGGGCCGCTGCCTTTTACGGCTTGCAGGTAGCCCAGGGTTTTCGTCTGACCGCCCTGGCTAAGTTCATACCACGCAAAACTAAGCTGGGTAGCTAAGTCATCAATGTTCAGACCATTCTTCTTAGCGTAGTTTATGAGGCCATCAGGCCCGTCTATTCTTACACCCGTCCATTGGGCTATGCCCCAAGCCTTACCAGGAATAGGTGCGTCGCTATCGCCGCCGCCGTTATCTTTGGTAGGGTCAACAGTTGATTCCCACCAAAAATTGCCAACAATACCGGAGGCTTGTTCCGGGGTCAGTCCCTGCTGCACAAAATAGTTGTAAGCCATCTGTATCTGATTATTACCGCTCAAGCTGACATCCACGTCTACTGAGCAAGAAGCGCTGCCAGTGTTAAAGTAATATATTCCTTCCGAGAGCACGTCCTTCTGGGCCTGAGATATGGCGGCCGCCGACGATGGCAGCAGGACTATCAGAGCACCGACCACCAGAGTCAGTTTTTTAAAGCTGAAGAACTTCATGGGGCGGCCCTGATATGTTGGTGGGTGCAGGCATCGGAAAAAGTCGTGAATTGGCTGTTGGTCAAAACAGCATATGCTGGGTGGCACTCAATTTGCCCAAAAGAGCCTCCGGTTGATGACAGTAGTGCCGCTGCATCGTTTACAAATTTTTCATCGGCCGCCGCCGCTGCGCCGCTGCTTCCGTTTTGAACCGAGAAGTCAGCCGCTGAGCCGTAGGAATGACCGGCATAGGGACCGTCGCCCTCGGCGGCGTGGTCGCTGCATATCGCTGATATGCCTAGCTTCCAGCCATCGGTTTGTACGAGCCCTAAAATCAACCCCAGCAGATGGGGTGTTATAGCGCTAACCGCACAGTTACCGCCCAGCGGCTTGCCAGCCGCGGTATTTTGGATATCCGAGCAGTTAGCCGGCCCAATGCCGCCGGCCGCCGAGCCACAGAATATTTTGCCGCTGGCAATGAACGGCAATAGTTGTTTGGCTAGCTGCTGCGATGAGCCGGACGGTAGGCTGCCGGTCGGTGAGGAACTGGTAGCGCCCGAGCCGGCCGACGCGCTTGCCGAGTCGCCAAAACCAATGTCCGTACAAGCTTGGTTAATATCCGGGTCGCTGTCGTCGCCCTGGTAACAGGCCAGGCTGTTCATAGTTTCGCTGTCCATGATAAAGAATCGTACCTGTAGCCACCGGCTGTCGCTGCCATCGGCGCAGTTTAGTTTTGCGTAGTCGCTGCTGCCGTAAACCTTGGGCGATGCGCCGTCGCCACTGGTAACACCCCAGGCGGTGCCATCGTTAGCTATAGTAACGCCAAAGCAGTCTTGGGCCATTTGAACGTAAGTTTTACCGTTTTCCGGGCCACTGCCGGTAAAGGTGTCTTTACTATCCAAGTAACCCTCTACATCACCGGCATTTTGGTAGGGGTTTTGGACCTTGGGGTTATCCATTTCGCTTTCGCTGAAGCCGTAGGATGGGAAGCCGTAGTTATAGGCAGTTACTGTGGCGGCGTGGGCCTTTGGCAATAAACTATCAAATATTGAGCCAAAATTGTGGCCAAAGTTCAGAAACATCATGCCGATTTTTGATAAGTTCTGGCTGGGGCTGGGGCTGGTATTGTCTATGACTTTAGAAATTACTGAGCGCTGGTCGTAGGGGTCAAACAGTCTATAGGCAATATTATGATTACTAAAGTTTTGCTGGGCTAAATTGTTATTTAGATTATCAAGCTCTCCGGAGTCAGTTGAGCTTAGGGCCACTCCGCCGCTGGCCAGGGCTTGATCGTTGGCGGCCAACCTGGACCCGTAGTCCGCGTCACTGCCGTAATCCGCCCCGGCGGCCACTGGATTGACCGCGGTGCCAGACAGCCAGTGAGACACCAGGTCAATAATTGGCCCCTGAGCAGCCGAAGTCGCGATAGCCGAGCCGACTAGGTTTATAATGTCGCCGATACCCGTAAGATCCATAGCAATACTAAGGCCGGCAGTTACCGCCTGCCCGCCCGCGCTGCAAACCTTGTTAAGCGATATATGGGTAGTAGAGCTAATGCCGTTTAGAAAATTGGCAAAAGGCGAACCTTTGCCAATACTAGACAAGGTGTCGTTGACGCCGCCGCTTACGGGATTACCAAGCTGGCTTGCTATACTTGGCGCGTCGGTCCAGCTGGTTACTTTGCCGCTGGAGTCTTTACCATCAAGCAGGGCTTTATTTTGGCTTAACTCGGCTAGGTCCACGTCTTGTCCGCTCATTACCTGGTAGCCCAGCCCGATTGCTTCCATTGCTTTTCTAATTAGCGGCAATATAACCTGCGTTTGTTTTATGTCCACAACATGGTCGTTAACTGTCTTGACCATACAAACCACCGCAACGGCTCCGGCGGCGGCCCCCAGTAATTTGGCACTAATAAAGTTTTTAAAACCGTCAAACGGGCCTTTGGAGGCGTCATCGACAGCCTTAACGGTGCCTTTGGCCTGGTCGGTGTTGGCTGTGTCTCTTGCTGCATTGGCGTCGGCTGTTTGATCTGGCTCGGCAGTATTATCAGTTATTTCCAGTGCTTCGCTGCCCTCCTCCACCTGGCTGTTTCTAGCGTTCCAGCGGTCCTCAAGAGTGGCCTTTTTATCGTTTAGCAGTCTGGTTAAAGGATGCAAAAAGGACGTGCAAGCCGCCCGTACACACAGTAGCCGCGCTCCATTGGCGGCACTTATTTTGCTATAACCGGCTTGTCTTAGCAGCGAATAGTTGAGCTTAAGAGTGTCTTTGTACCCCAAGCCTTCGGCACTTATGGCTAATCTTCCCTCAAGGTCTACAGAATGGCCGGATATACTTTCACCCTTAACAACGTCCAGCCCGGTATTTTGTTTTACGGCAGCGGCAGCTTCCTCTTCGTCCATGCCGTAGTACGGCGATTCGGGGCTTACGGTGTCTATGGCGTAGCCATTGAATAGGCCGAACTTGTCGGAATAGACCGACTCAAGCCCACTGGCATTGAGCTTGGCCTCAAATCTGCTGCCTAGCTTGTTGCCCAAAATGCCCATGCGGGTTTTTTCTATCTGGCCACTCTTTGCATAACGCCAAAAGCGTACTTCCTTGGTAAACCTGTCATCCTGCTCGTTTTGCAGCGAAGCGAAGTGAAACTGGGTTAAAAGCTCGGCAAGATGGACAAACTCCAGTGGCCCCGAAACCAGGGTAAAAGCAAAAAATAGGCCGACGACTCCGCCGATAATACCACCGCCAAAAACCTTGCGGCGGTTTTTATAAAACCATCTTCTAGGATTGGCCGCCATGCTGGCCATATCCACGGCGCCCGGTGTATAACCTTTGCCCAATTGGTCTTCGTGTTCGGCTGGCTCTTGGTCCGGGGCAGCTGTTTCACCGGCCGAGTTTTCTGACTCGGCTAAATCCTTGGCGTCGGCACCATCCTTGCTGCCATCGGGCTTATACCAACTGCGATTTGGCTCCGAAGTTTCGCCGCCGCCCTCTATTGCACGAAGCTGCGGCTTATCCAGCGGGGCGGAGTCCTGATTGCCGGCGCCGCCATCATAAACATTATCACCAGCTTGCTGGGTGACTGGGTCGCTTTGTGTATCGGCGCCGGGGTCCTCTTCGGTCGCGGTCAGTTTCCGGCGACTCGGCTCGGGCGCGGACTGTCTTTTTGCTCTAATTATTCTGGCCATAATAGTAATATTTGTTTGTTTTGTGCAGACACTAGGCTTTTACCGCCTAGACTAGGCCTCCGCTTCACTCGCTGATGAATTGACGCTGGCTGTCTGTGGGCCGCTCAGCTGGCTGTCGGCTGGGGTTGGGGCGTAGGGCGTGGCTGAATATTGCGGCAAGACATTGGGGTTGGCCGGCGGTGCGGCTGGCTGAGCAGGTGTGGTGCTGATTAAATCAGCTTCCGTTGGGCTGGCAATTACCTGAATGTGGACGTGGTTTTGGCCGGCAAAAAACAGGCCCTGACCAACCGGGAACTGGCTAAGGCGAAGCTTTTCCTCACTGGTTAGCTTAAAGACATCGGCCAGAACATCAACAGCACTGGGCGATTGTTTGAGCAGCATCTGCATACTGGCGTTGGCCACAATTGCCCGGCCCATGCGGCTAGCCATAAAGTCCTCAACGTCTTGAGTGATGGTGGTGATGCCCAGGTTATATTTCCTAGCTCGTTTAGCAAGGCTAAACAAAAAGTTAGCGCTGTCCTCGTAGCGCATCAGCTGCCAGGCTTCGTCAACAATCATCAGGCGGCGTTTTTTATCAACCTTGGTGCGGTTCCAGATGTGATTTAGGACAATATACATGGCTACCGGCCTCAGCTCGTCCTCCAAATCCCGGATGTTAAAGACCACCATTGAGTTATTAACACTGACATTACTTTGCTGACTGAAGATACCGGCAAAGGTGCCGCTGGTGTATTTGCGCAGTCGCTGAGCCAGCTGCGGACCGGTGCCACCCATGTGCAGCAGGGTGTCGTACAAATTGTTGATGGTCGGCGGCAGCGAGCCATGGGTCAGAGGGTCGTTGGTAATGCCAGCTTTGGCGTAAGTTTCAATTAAGGCAGCGTCTAGGTCGGCCTCTTCGGCTGGGCTCAGAGCCGGCATAACGGCTGCCCCGCCCTGGGCTTGGATTTGAGCAGAGGCACCGCCCATCATCAGCCTCAGTAAGCCGTGCAAAGTAATGAGGTTGGAGCGCAGCGGATTATCAGCCTCTTCGGCGTCAACTACCTGCGGTAAATCAAACGGATTGATGCGAGTCTCGCTATTTAGGCTGAGGCGGATATAAGCTCCGCCGACGGCGTCGCACATTTTTTGATACTCGTTTTCCGGGTCAATAATAATTATCTCGGTACCAAACATCATGGAGCGCAGGGCCTCCAGTTTGACAGTAAAACTTTTACCAGCACCAGACTTGGCAAACACCACACTATTGCTGTTTTCCAGAGAAAAACGATCAAAGATTACCAGCCCGGAGTTGTGCATATTGATGCCGTAGAGTATGCCGTTTTCCTGAGTTAGATCGGCGCTGGTAAATGGAAAACTGGTAGATAGCGCGCCGGTATTCATGTTGCGATAAATCTGCAGCTGGTCAGTAAACTGCGGGATGACGCTGTTTAGGGCCTGTTCTTGCTGGGCGGTTGCCGGCTTGGAATAGACCAGTTGCTGGCCAAGTAGCGACTCAACTTTGTGGCTGACAAACTCCAGCTCGTCGCTAGAGGCACCGTAAATAGTAAAGTAAAAGCCAAAACGGAAAAACCGCTCTTCGCCGACCTGCAGCTTGTCGCGCATTTCTTCGGCGTCCTGAACGGCAGCCTCCTTGCCCGGGTCGCGTACCTTGCCGCGTTCCTGGTCAATCTGGATGCCGGCCTCCAGCTGGCTGACCTTCTTGCGCAAATTATCCAAAACCACCTGGCTTTGAACTGGTTGAACTACCATAGATAAATCTATAACTTCATCAAGATTGACCATGGACGACAGCCAGCCGGTGTAAAGCTGCCTGGGGTAGCCGTAGACGTAATAGGTGCGAGCATAGCGGGTACCCAACTGAAAATAATTGCCCATAAACTGCAAGCTGCTTGGTGCGATAAAGTCACGCAGCGCCGACACGCCTTTAACAAAGGCGCTATTAACCTCTTGTTGTTGCCGGGCTTGAGCCAAAACCGCCGGGTCTACTTGGGGGCCTTTTTTGCCCATGCCTAACATCTCAAAACTCCTCTCATGCGGCGACCTCTCTATCCAGGTTGGGTTGAGGTGCGTTACCGTCGCCCCTGGTTATGACTGCCGCCTCCATGCCGTCAAAATTTTTCAGCTGCTGGCGGGTGGCGGTATCTGGGTTATAGGCGTCGTAATAAAGTTCAATGAGTTCCTGGGTATCAAGCGGCAGACTTTGCACGCCGCATTGCTGCAGACCCTGCATGACGGCTTGGACCCGGTTGCGTAGTTCGGTCTTGGCCTTTTCTAAACTGGCTTCGTCTATAGTAATTTGTGGCAACTTATTGGGTTTGAGCAACTCGCCCATGCCGCCAAAAAAGCCCTTAGACTGTTTTAAGGCGCTTTTAATATCTTCGTCCGGGTCCGGGTACTGAATCACTACATAAAACTTTTTATCCATAATGTTGGTTTGCTGAGCAATGTCGGCCAAGAAGATAATGTAGTCTTCCATCAGTAGTCCCAGCAGCATATTGTCCTGCTCGGTGCGAATTTTATCCAGCTTATCAAGGTAGGGCCGGAGATCCACTTTTTGGCTCCTGATAAAAATCTGCACCGGAAAATAGAGTGAGTTCAAAAAGCCCTGGTAGCTAAATTCTACGGCTTCGCGCTCCTGCGGGCTCATCAAATCAAAGTTTATTGACTTGCACATTACCACTGCCCGGAAAGTGCCATCACTAAGTATGACGATACCATCACGGATTTCGCTGATAAGCAAAGCGTTTTGCGTGCTGTTGGGGTTATTTTTGGCCCCAGTCTGAGCCGGAGCAGCCGCTTTTTGCGTTTTTGGGTTAGTTTTGGGAGAATCGTTCATCCCGTTAGACTCCACTTAACTTCCATGGCTTAGATAACAGCAGAAGCTTACTCGTTACTTCAACGTGCATCTGGTTTTTGGTTATTTTTTGGAGTTTAACGGGATTCATAATTTTAAGCCCACCCTAAAAGTGGTTTTTGTTTAATGAAGGGCTACTAGCACCTCGTTGCCACTGCTGTGGTTAGCTAATTTAGCAATTGAGGCCACACTTAAATCATTACCACTTTGGGCTAGCTCCAGTTTAGCAGCTTGAGGGTCGGCTGTCACTCTGTTAGCCTTGCGTGGCGGGCGCACTAACATAGCCGATTTTGAACGTTCTTCCAAGCTCTGAGCTTCTCTGATATCGTGAATCTTTTCCTCGTGGCCAGAATGTTTTTGCATAAACTCTTCGTCTTCGGAGCTCACCCTTCGGCGGGCAATCGCCAGCTTTTTTTGCAATGCTTCTCGGCGCTGTTCCTCGGCTTTGGCCATCAGACTTTGCATGTTTTGAGCGGCAGCATTGTTGGCAGCATCCAGGATGTCGTCGGCAGGCTGGACACTTACCTCGGGCACTTCCCTTACAACGTTAGAGGCTTCCACTAATCGGTCAGACCCCTGATCCTGCAGGTAGCCCGGCGAAGCACTCAAGTTAACGCTAACATTTTTGACCGCCCAGCCGCGGCTATCAAGCGTTGTGGCTAAAGCCTGCAAACGGCTACTGACCTCGCTTTGGCTTAGGTTTTTAGTCAGGTTTTGGACTTGCTTTTTGGGAACAGTGACATTAACCAGGTGGCTAATGCCCGACTGATTCCAAACACGCAGGTGCGGCTTTAAAAAGAAGCGGATGTGGGCCAGCAGCCAAACTTCCGTCGGCTGGTCCCGCCCCAGCGGCGAAGCCAGCACCGCAAACAAAACCATCGGCAGCAGAATAATAAATACAAACGGCCACTTAGCTGGCCCAAGCGGACTAACAATTAGCTTAAAGTTAATGAAGCCCAAAATTACGGTGATGGCGGCGTAGACTAGACCCTTTATGCCCAGTGGGCCAATCAGCTTATCTTCGGCTTCAATGTCCTGAATTACTTTATAGACTGCCATTACTCAGTCCCTCCCGCTGGTGGGGCCGGCGGTTCTGGCGGAGGCTCGTTACCACCTTGTGCTGGCCGACTTTCTGGCTGAGGGTTACCGGCTGTTGAAACCGAGCCAGACGGCGGCGTCCAGCCGTGTTCTCCCAGGCCCCTAATCGTAGTTCTCGCCGATTCCTTAGCCCACATCTCGCGGGCAGAT
Source organism: Binatia bacterium (assembly GCA_035542755.1). Classification (GTDB taxonomy): domain Bacteria; phylum Patescibacteriota; class Saccharimonadia; order Saccharimonadales; family UBA10212; genus RYN-425. The sequence continues at coordinate 15,773 of DATKKU010000027.1, forward strand.
GAACTTATCTCAGTAACTCTGGCCTCAACTTTACCCACTGGGCTTGTGTTTGTGCCATGGTCTATTCTTAACGTATGGTCGCCTCCATCTCCGGAACCACCGCCCCCGCCCCTGTCACGGGAACCACCACCATCTCCATCTCCGGAACCAC
>DATKKU010000028.1:0-15837 GCA_035542755.1 Binatia bacterium
AGCGCCGACAGGCAAGTAATGTGCTTGTCGCTGAGAGTGCCCGCAAATTACATAGACGAGCTTTCCAGTAAACCCCAAGTCGGACAAGGCGCAGACAATCCGGAAGTTGTGCAGTGGCGAAAACTGAAGCTAGACTTTAACGCCACCGAAGCTCTGCGGGCTATTCATAACTTCGATGGATTAATCCAGATTATTGAGGCCGAAAAGGACGACCGAGTTTCGCACCAGGCCGTCCAAAATTACGTTGACGCTGTCGCCGACGAATCTAAGCTGGATTATCATTTTATGCAAGGCTGGCCGCACAGCCTTGGCGAAGACCCCGCTCGCAACGAAAAGTTTCAGACCATCTTATTAAACTGGGTCACGCAGCAGGTATAATAGCCTTATGCTAGATATCCGCTTTATCCGAAAGAATCCCGATCTGGTAGCCGAAAAGTCCAAACAAAAGGGCTACAACGTTGATATAAAAAAACTCCTAGAGCTGGATGAACAACGCCGGCAGCTGCTGTCGCAAATTGAGGAAAAGCGCGCAGAGAAGAATGAATTATCACAATCAAGGAGCATATCACCGAGCCCGTCCCCCGCAGACAACCCACCGGGGGACGTTCTGCCTCCGTCAGAAGATGAGAGAATAAAGGGCAAAAAGGTAAAAGGTGAGATTACCGAGCTTGAATCAAATCTAAAGCCGATTGATGAAGAATATTGGAAGCTGCTGAAAGCAGTCCCAAACATGCCTGCAGAGGATGTCCCGGTCGGTGCCAGCGAAGACGAGAATGTATTCGGTGAGCTAAAAGGCAAGAAGCCCGAGTTTGATTTTAAGCCCAAGACGCATTGGGAAATTGCCGAGAGTAGCGGACTTATTGATAAAGCCCGTGCCGCAAAAGTGGCCGGCAGCCGTTTTGCTTATATAAAAGGTGATTTAGTTAAACTGCAGCTGGCACTCATCCAATTCGTCGTAGACAAGCTTACCGACGAGGAAGTGCTCAAAAAAATTATTCAGGATAGCGGCCTTGAAAATGTATCTAGCAATCCCTTCGTGCCGGTTCTCCCACCCCTGATGATTCGTACCGAAGTTTATGACGCTATGGATAGGCTAGAGCCACGTGAAGATAGATATAAAGTTGGTAGTGACGAAGATGATTTATGGCTGCAAGGCAGCGCCGAGCATACTCTTGGACCAATGTATATGAACGAAACCCTTGATTTGGCCGATTTGCCCATAAGATATCTGGGCTACGCGACCAGCTTTAGACGTGAGGCCGGAACGTACGGCAAAGATACTGAAGGCATTATCCGCATGCATCAGTTTGACAAGCTCGAGATGGAAAGTTTTGTTAATCCTGAAGGCGGCCTAGCAGAGCATCTGCTGTTTATAGCGATTCAAGAGTACCTAATGACCGAACTAGGGATTCCCTATAGAGTCGTGCAAAAATGCACGGCCGACATCGGCAAGCCCAATGCTCGCGGAATTGATCTGGAGGCTTGGCTGCCTGGCGCAGACGGCTTTAAGGAAACGCACACCGCCGACTACATGACTGATTATCAAGCGAGACGACTAAATACCAAAGTAAAGAAAATAAACAGCGGTGGCGAACACGATACCGATAACATGCCGACAAACTTTGTTCACACCAATGACGCAACGGCCCTGGCACTCGGTAGAACAATGGTGGCTATCATAGAAAACTATCAAAACAAAGACGGTTCGGTACGTATTCCTAAGGCTCTGCAGGGCTACATGCCTGGCAAAACTGAAATTTAGTTGAATTTTATACAATAAAGTTGTATAATTAGTCTTAAGTTCTTGAGATATTGTTTCAAGTCCCCGTCCTTTTTGAATCTGGGAGGTCTTGCACATGCAATGGTGGATGTGGGTCATCGCCGTCATCCTGATCGTGCTTGGAATCGTGCTCATCTCTTTCGGCTTCAGTGACGAAGAGCCGGGTTCCGTCATCGTCGGACTGTTGGTCGTCGCTCTCGCCGTGCTGGGAATTATCTACTTCAAGCACTGGCGGCCCGAGCAACATCGCCAGCACGCTCAAGCGGTAGCTGAGACCAAGTACCAGGGCTTCGTCACCGAAGACCTCAGCAATGAGACCTTTGACGTCGGTGCCTACGCCGGCAAGTGTCTGATTCCGCTTCAGCGCCACAAGGTGGACGGCGTCTACCGGCTGGAGATCTTCAAGCGGGTCAACGTGCCGGGCGGCGCCACCACGCTTGCAAACGTGCCGGTCGACAAGCAGTTTCTGCGGTCCATCGGCAACCTGGCGGTCTGCCGGTAAGGCCCTAGGTCAACCAGGAGGATGAGTCCGGCCCACATAGTTTGTGGGCCGGACCAGCGGCGGTAGCGCATTTTGCGCCCGCCGTTTTTCATTTTTATGACTCAGGAAAGATTGAATCCGAAATTTAAACGCTTATAACCTCTTAAATTTATCGCCGTTTTACGGTAAAATGTTATGAGCCTTTTAAATAATTTGTGAGGGAATGTTTTAGTTTGGTTAAATTCGTAAATACAAAACTACTAAAGCGGGCACTAGGTGACCCGCAAGCCGCCACCATCAAGCGGCTTAGAAAGCGTGTCAAAGAAATTAACGCGCTAAGCGATGAATACGAAAAATTATCCGACGCCAAGCTAAAGGCTAAGACGCAGGAATTTAAGGACAGGTTAGCCAAAGGCGAAAAACTGGATAAATTATTGCCCGAAGCTTTTGCCACGGTTCGCGAAGCCGGACGGCGTACATTAAAGCAGCGTCACTTTGACGTCCAGTTAATTGGCGGTATGGTGCTGCATGAAGGCAAAGTTGCCGAAATGAAGACCGGTGAGGGCAAAACTCTTGTAGCGACTCTGCCAATTTATCTAAACGCCCTTGAGGGCAAGGGCGCCCACCTAGTAACCGTCAACGACTATCTAGTCCAGCGCGATGCCGGCTGGATGGGCGAGATTTATAATTTTTTGGGCCTCAGTGTTGGCGTAATTATCCCCGACGAATCCTTTATATATGACCCAGACTTTACTAACGACACGCACTTTGACAAGCGCCTGCACCACCTTAAACCGGCTACTCGCCAAGAAGCTTACGCTGCTGACATTACTTACGGTACCAACAACGAGTACGGCTTTGACTACCTGCGCGACCATATGGTTAGAGAAACCGACCAGCTGCGCCAGCGAGATTTACACTACGCCATCGTTGACGAAGTAGACAGTATTTTGATTGACGAAGCCCGTACGCCGCTGATTATCAGCGCCCCAGCCACCGCCAGCGCTGCCGCCTATCAGCAGTTTGCCAAAGTCGTTCGCAGCCTCAAAGAAACCGAGCACTACGAAAAGGACGAGAAGCGCCGCAGCGTGGTACTCACCGACGCCGGCGTGGAACTGGTTGAAAAAATTCTCGGCATCAAAAACTTATATTCCACCGACAATCTGCGAACAATTTATCACCTAGAACAGTCGCTGCGGGCCCAAACCCTCTTCCACCGCGACAAAGATTATGTGGTTACGCGCGAAGGCGAAATTGTGATTGTTGACGACTTTACCGGCCGCTTGCTCAAAGGCCGCCGTTATAACGAGGGACTGCACCAAGCCATTGAGGCCAAAGAGGGCGTAGAAGTTCAGGAAGAGTCCATGACTTTGGCCACTATCAGTTTTCAAAACTACTTTAGGCTTTATAACAAGCTGGGCGGCATGACCGGCACAGCCATGACCGAGAGCGAAGAATTTCACCAAGTATATAAAATGGACGTAGTTGAAGTGCCAACCAACCGCTCAATGATTCGTGAGGATTTGCCAGACCGAATTTATAAAACCGAAGCCGGCAAGTTTAGAGCCATTATCCGAGAAGTCAAGGAACTGCGTGAGAAAGGCCAGCCAGTGCTGCTGGGCACCTCCAGCATAGAAAAAAACGAGCAGCTTAGCTCAATGCTAAGGGCTGCCAAAATTCCGCACGAAGTACTTAACGCCAAAAACAATGAGAAGGAAGCAGCGATTGTAGCCAAAGCCGGCCAAAAGGGCGCCGTTACGCTGGCTACTAACATCGCCGGGCGTGGTACCGACATTGTGCTGGGCGAAGGTATAGCCCACTTGGGCGGTCTGTTTGTGCTTGGCAGCGAGCGCCACGAATCTCGCCGTATTGATAATCAGCTGCGCGGCCGTTCTGGACGTCAGGGCGACCCCGGCAAAACCCAGTTCTACGTAAGCTGCGAAGACGACCTAATGCGCATTTACGGCGGCGAGCGCATTGCTAGTCTAATGGACAGACTGAAAGTGGATGATGACACGCCAATTGAAAGCCGCATGATAAGCAAAAGCCTGGAAGGTGCCCAGAAAAAGGTAGAGGGCTTTAACTTTGACACCCGAAAAAACGTTGTCCAGTACGACGATGTTATGAACCGCCACCGCCGAGCAATTTACGCCATGCGTAGCGAGATTTTAAAGGCCGACGACATAAGTCCGCGTATCAAAAAACTCATCAATGAAGAAGCCGAATGGCTGACCAACCATCCGGAATCACTCAGCGAAAATTACGAAGCTATTTTGCACGACAGTTTTCCGTTTGACGATAAGACCATGGACAAATTGTTTGATACCGCCGCCGATAAATTTCAGAGCGAGCTTGAAGCTTCGGCTGCTAAACTCTACAAATCGCAGGAAGAAATGTTTGGCGCCGAGACTATGCGCAAAGTTGAGCGCGACATATTTTTGCAAGTTTTGGACAACCTTTGGATGCAGCACCTGGAAAACATGGATCACCTGCGCGAAGGCATCCACTGGATAAGTGTTGGCCAGCGCGACCCGCTGGTTGAGTATCGCCGCCAGGGGCAAAAATTATTTGACCAAATGCAGATAGAACTACGCCACGAAATTGTTCGTACCATCACCCATGCTCAGCCGCTGGATTCGGTAGTAACCGATAGCGTTGTAGAGACCGAGCTGACCCGGGCCGCGCAGGGTTCTATAGACAATGCTACTCAAATTCAGACTGCCGAAGTGTTTGAAGAGACCGACTTTACGCCGCAGCGCAGCGAGCAGGAACAAGAAGCCAAAGCTCGGGCCCAACGTAAAAAAGCTCGCAAAACTGAGCGCCAGCGCAAGAAAAAGCCAGCTCATAAGAAAAAGAAGCGAAAGTAGCCGGCGTGAAGCATACCACCACGCAAATTAGTCTAAAAAATGGGGCTAAGGGCCTGTTGATTGACGTACCCGATGCCACCGTAATGGATTTTGAGTTTAACTTTAGGGCAGGCGAGTACTTGGTTGATAAATCCAAGTGGGAAGTTCCGCACCTCATGGAACACGTACTGCTGGGCGCTAACCAGTTTATTCCTAAAGCACGTGCTTTTCAGGCCGAGTTTGAAAAGAACGGCGCTGCCAACAACGCCAGCACTGGGCTTTATCACATAACCTACGAGGCCGAAGCCGCCGACTTTGAGTGGCAGCGGATTTTAGAGTTGATGCTAGTTGCTATCAGCAAACCGCTATTTTTGCGCGATGAATTCAAAGCCGAGTACGGCAACGTCAAAGACGAGCTGGTCAGCCGGTCCAATAACCACTTTAGAACGCTAAGTCTAACGGCCCGCGAGGCTCACGGTTTGCTAGCCATGACCGACCGCGAGCGCCTAAAGCAAATGCGTAATGTTAGAAAAAAAGATCTAGAGGACCACTACAAACGTACCCACACTACCAGCAACCTGCGTTTTATAATTGCCGGAAATCTTAAGGGCCGCAAAGAAGTCATTAAACGTATGATGGAAGCCTTGGCGCTGCCAAAAGGGCGGGGTATGTTTGAGCTGCCCAACGAAAATCCGCAGCGGCTGGAGCAGGCTGTGTTTGTGGCCCGGCCGTCAGTAAAGAACGTCTATTTTGACCTGCAAACTTTTGCTCGCCGCCGCTTTGAAGACCCTGACATGGATGCCCTGGAGCTGGTAAACGGCATGCTAACCGCTACGCTGTATTCCCGGATTTTGGGCGAAGCCCGCGAGCGTGGCCTAGTCTACAGCATGGGCTCCGGCACCGAAACCATGAAAGACGCCACCGGCTGGTGGTTTAGCGCCCAAGTGCTATCGCGCAATGCGCCGGCCCTTTTTGAAATCATTGTCCGCGAGGTAAAGACCATACAGGCCGGCAAAATCAGTAAAGAAGACCTAGAGTCGGCCAAAATGTATTGGCTGGGGCGTCATCAGCGCAGCGCCCAGACTGTTGGCGGCACAATGGCGGGCTATACCGGGCGCTATTATTTTGACGAGGTTATAAACGACTACGACGCCATCCCCGAGCGCATCAAAGCCGTTACGATTGAGCGGATTGTCGAAATTAGCCGGGCAATGTTTGCCGAGAATGTTGGCGGCCTGGCGATTTTGGGCGGTGGCAGCCGCAGTCGCGAGCTGGCCAACCGGCTCAATGAAATGGTTCAGCCGTTATGGAACAACTAGCCAAAAAACTAGATGCTCTCAAAAGCAGCCTAGACCAAGAGCTCAAAAAGCTTAATATCAATTCGCTGCAAAAACAGCGCCAAGACCTGCTTGAGCAAATGAACGCACCAGATTTTTGGGCCGACAATAAAACAGCCCAAGCTGTCAGTAAGCAAGAAGCTAACCTATCACAAAAAATAGGCCCGTGGTTAGAACTCGTCAAAAACGTTGATGACACAGCCGAGCTTATAAAGCTAAACGATTCCTCTATGAGCGCTGAGCTGGACCAACAACTTGCCAAGTTTGAGCAGACATTTGAAGAGTTGAAGAAAGACCTGCGTTTCCAGGGCCCTTATGATGACCACGATGTAATCCTATCTATATATGCTGGGGCGGGGGGCACCGACGCTCAGGATTGGGCGCAGATGCTGCTGCGAATGTACGTGCGCTGGGCCGAAGCCCACAAACTAAAAGTTAAAACCGTAGACCAATCCGCCGGGGAGGAAGCCGGCATCAAAAGTGTAACTCTAGAAATTTCCGGCGCTCCTTATTTATATGGCAAACTAGCGGGGGAGCATGGAGTGCATCGGCTGGTGCGCCAAAGTCCTTTTAACTCAGCCGCTTCCAGAGAGACCAGCTTTGCCAAAGTTGATATTCTGCCAGCCATAGATAAACCCGACGAAGTCCAAATTGACGAAGCCGATTTAAAAATTGACGTTTATCGGGCCGGCGGCCACGGCGGCCAAAGCGTTAATACCACTGACTCGGCTGTCCGCGTTACCCACATTCCAACCGGACTTAGCGTGGCTATTCAAAACGAGCGCTCGCAGCTTCAGAACAAAGAGACTGCCATGACAATTTTGCGCTCGCGATTGGCGGCGCTGCAGCTAGAGCAGCACGCCGAGACGCTAGCCGACGTTAAAGGTCCTAATCAATCGGCCGAGTTTGGCAGCCAAATACGCAACTATGTGCTGCATCCCTATAAGCAGGTTAAGGACCTGCGCACCGGCTACGAATCCAGCGACCCCGACAAAATTCTGGACGGCGGCCTGGACCCGCTCATAGACGCTTGGCTAAACCATTAGCTTCATTTGCTATACTGATATAGATGATTTTGCTAGATAGGGTAAGTAAAAGTTATAACCGCCGTGGCGCGGCGCTGGAGCGCGTGTCGCTTCACGTGGAGCCCAAAGAATTTGTAATCATTGTTGGCCCCAGCGGCAGCGGAAAGACCACGATATTTAAATTACTGACTCGCGAAGAGAAGCCGACCAGCGGCAAGATAATTGTCGGTGGCATGGATTACGAACATTTAAAAGACAAAGACGTGCCGCTGCTGCGCCGCAAAATCGGCGTAGTGTTTCAGGACTTTAAGCTACTTAATAACAAGACGGTTTATGAAAACGTAGCCTTTGCGCTAGAAATTGCCGGCATCAGTAACAACGAAATAAAACACACCGTGCCAAAAGTCTTGGACCTAGTAGGCCTAAAAGGCAAGGAGAATAGCTACCCGCTGGAACTGTCTGGCGGTGAACGTCAACGCGTAGCCATTGCCCGGGCTGTGGTTCGCCAGCCCAAAATTTTAATCGCCGACGAGCCAACCGGCAATCTTGACCCCAAGCACGCCTGGGACGTTATAAAAGTGCTGGAAAAAGTTAATCAGTATGGCACTACGGTTCTGCTGACCACTCACAACCAGGAAATCGTCAACGCTCTAAAACGCCGCGTAGTGACCATCCAGGACGGACACATCGTGTCTGACAGGGCTCAAGGTAAGTATAAGTCCGCATGAAAAACCATAAATTAGTAACCCTCAAACGGATTGTCAAAAACGGCTTTGTAAACTTTGGCCGCAACATTTGGCTGGCTATTGCGGCCATTGCCATGATGGGCATTACGCTGACAATTTTGCTGTTTGCCTTTGTGGCCAACGTAACTTTTAATCACACCATTTCTGACATCACTAGCCACATAGATGTCTCGGTTTATTTAAAAGACTCAGTCAGCGATGCCCAGCGTGACAATTTAATCAAGCAAATAGGGGCCCTGGACAACGTAGAGTCGGTTACTTACGTCAGTAAAATTGAGGCCTTGAAGCAGTACGAGCAGCAAAATGCCAATAATCCAGACCTACTGGCTGCCATTTCCGAAACCGACAACCCGCTGCCTTCGTCACTGGTTATTAGGCCCAAGGACCCCAATGATTTGCAGTCAATCAAAGACTTTTTGGACAAGCCGCAAGTTCAGGCGCTGCAGTCCGACCCCACCAGCTACTCCGGGGATAGAAAAAAAGCTATAGATAATATAACCCGGGCTACTCACTTTTTTCAGGAAGCCGGGGTGGTGGGCATCATAGCCTTTATCATTATTTCTATGCTGATTATCTTCAACACCATCCGCATGGCCATCTTTAACCGCCGTGACGAACTTGTCATTATGCGCCTTCTCGGTGCCAGTACCGCCTACATCCGCGGTCCATTTATAGTGGAGACAATGCTTTATGGGGCCGTGGCGGCGGTTATATCGTTGGTTGTCTGCGCCTCGCTGTTTAAAGTAGCCGCTTCAACATTGCAGGCTAGCAGCTTGGGATTGCTAGATATTGGCTATGCCAACCATTTCTTCACCTCGCATCTACTAGAGATTTTGACTCTGCAAATCCTGATTGGTATACTTATCGGAGCCGCTTCATCCTCGGTTGCGACCCGGCGGTATCTCAAACTCAATAGATAATAAAAATCTGACATCAAGTATTAATAGGCAACTAGTTTAGCGGCCGCTTTTGTGGGCTTCCCGTGCGGCCTGTGGATAAACCTAGTGTTTATCAGGGAGGGTATGCTATGCTTAACACGTCCTTACAAAAACAAAAAATGTCTAAGCCGATTTTGAAAAAGCTAGCTATTGCTAATAGGGTACTGCTTGTGGTCGCCGTGGCCACGGTCCTGTCGTTGGCTACTTTAGGCTATGGCAAAGTTAGGGCTGACCAATTTGACCAGCAAATTCAACAGCTGCAAGCTCAAAACAGCGGCCTTCAGGTTCAGTCTAATTCTCTGGCGGCTACGGCCAGCACTTATCAGCAAGCTGTTGACCAGCTGCAATCTCAGATTGACGGCCTTCAGCAAAGTATTGTCTCCACCCAGCAGCAGATTGATTCTACCAAGGCTCAGATTACCCAGGTGCAGGCCGAACTGGACCAGGAGAAAAAGACCCTGGGCGAGGATATCAAAACTATGTATCTGGAGGGCCAGATTTCAACTCTGGAGATTTTGGCCAGCAGTAATAATTTGAGCGATTATGTTAACAAGCAAGAGTATAGGAATGCCGTTCAAGACAAAGTTAAAACCTCGGTGGATAAAATAACTTCTTTGAAAGTCCAGCTCCAAAAGCAGGAGAGCGACCTGGCGGTATCACTGCAAAGCTTGCAGGCCCAGCAGACAACTCTATATAACTCCCAGGCTCAGCAAAGCCAGCTGCTGGCTTACACCGAGGGCCAAAAGGCGGCTTACGACCAGCAGATCAAGGCCAACAATTCTCAGATTGCCAGCATTCGCGCCCAGCAATTGGCTGCCAACCGACGGGCTATTAGCAGCGGTAATGTAAGTATCGTCTCCAGCGGTGGCTGCGGCGGCGATTATCCCGGAGACGCGCTTGGACCATATGGTCACTGGGGTTGCAGCTACGGATTTGATTCAGGACTAGATAGTTGGGGAATGTATAACCGCGAATGTGTAAGCTACACGGCCTGGAAAGTGGTTGAGGCTTACGGCGCTGGCGCCATGCCAAGCTGGGGCTCAATTGGCCTGGGCAACGCCGACCAGTGGCCAGGTGACGCCGCCGCTTACGGTATACCAACCGGGTCTTCGCCAAAAGTTGGCTCGGTAGCCATCGGCACTAACGCCTATTACTTTGGCCCGGTTGGCCACGCCATGTGGGTTGAGGCCATTTCCGGCGACCAAATACTGGTTTCTCAGTTCAACTTCAGCGCGCCCGGCCAATACAGCGAAATGTGGATAAGCTCAAGCTTGATATCTACCTTCATCTACTTTGGTGGCTAGCTTTCAGCTATAATTAAGCTAATCAGTTTTAAATATTCATTGAAATACTAAAAGAAAGCAAACGGTGGAAGAACCTAACGCGCCAGCGCATCCCCCGGTGCCTCATCGTAGACACCGCCGAAAAGTCCGCATGCTCACTAAGTTGGGCGTAATTATTGTTTGTGGTGGTTTGCTTTTTGGAGCTGGTTTAGTTGTCGGCAGGGGAGGCTTTAGCCATAGCAGCGCAAAAACCCAAAGTAGCGCTCTAAACTATTCCTCCGTAAATCAGGTTTATAGCCTGCTGCAGCAGAACTTTGATGGCAACCTTGATACTACAAAGCTGATAGACGGCGCCAAAAGCGGCTTGGTAAGCGCCGCCGGCGACCCTTATACGGTCTACTTTAACCCGTCGGCCGCCAAGGATTTTGATAACGAGCTGTCTGGGACCATCATCGGCATAGGCGCCCAGCTAGGCAGCGATAGCGACAACAATATAGTAGTAATCTCGCCGCTGGACGGCTATCCGGCTCAAAAGGCCGGCTTAAAGCCAAAGGACATAATTGCTGCCGTAAATGGCAAGTCCACCGCTGGTATGAGCGTAGACAGCGTTGTGCAGCTAGTCCGCGGCAAGGAAAATTCTCAAGTTACCCTAACCATCGTTAGAAATGGCGGCAATCCCTTCAACGTCACTATGACTCGCCAGAAAATTACTGTCCCCAGCGTTACCTGGAGCGAAACCGGCAACATCGGCTATATGAAGATAAGCCAGTTTACCGACGATACTAGCGATTTATCACAAAAGGCCGCCCAGGAATTTAAGGCCAAGGGCGTTAAAGGTGTGGTGCTAGACCTACGCGGCGACCCGGGTGGCTATCTAAACGCCGCTGTAAATGTCTCCAGTCTATGGCTTGACCCGGGGCAAACGGTGGTATCCGAGCGCCGCGGCAGCACCGTAACCGGTACCGAGACGGCTACAGGCAACAACCCGCTCAAGGGCCTGCCGGTTGTCGTACTGATTGATGGTGGCAGCGCCAGCGCCAGCGAAATAACTGCCGGCGCGCTGCACGACGATGTAAAGGCAACTTTGGTAGGCCAGAAAAGTTTCGGCAAGGGTAGTGTTCAGACGGTGATAAAACTGTCCGATGGCAGTGAGGTCAAGATAACCATTGCCCACTGGTACACACCGGGTGGCAAAAATATAGATAAACAGGGTATAACCCCTGACGACGTGGTGCCGATAACCGATGACCAGATAAAGGCCGGCCAAGACCCACAAAAAGACAAAGCCACCCAACTGCTGCAAGCCATGCTCTAGAGCTGCCTGATTTTCCCGAAGATAGCCCGAGAGGTAGCTAAGTCGCAACTGTTGCAGCAAAAACTATAGCCAATTGACCCACCTTAGGTTAGTATCTAAGCAGTTATAAAGTTGCCCAACTAAAAATCGGGCAGGGAGGAAGTAGCCTAAAAGTGGCGGCCAACGCTAAAGCGGAAGCTAAGTATATTTTTGTTACAGGCGGCGTCCTATCGGGCGTCGGCAAAGGCATCACCGCCGCTTCAATCGGCACAATTCTTAAAGCCCGCGGCTTAAAAGTAAACATTCAAAAGTGCGACCCTTATCTAAACGTTGATGCCGGCACGCTCAACCCAGCCGAGCACGGAGAGTGTTTTGTTACTTACGACGGCGCCGAGACCGACCTGGACGTCGGCCACTACGAGCGCTTTTTGGATATGGAGTTAACCAGCGCCAGTAGTCTGATGAGCGGGCAGGTGCTGCAAGAGGTGATAGCCGACGAGCGGGCCGGCAAATACCTTGGCAAAACTGTCCAAATTATTCCTCACGTCACCAATCACATTCAAAGACAGATAGCCGACACCGGTAAAGGCTATGACGTACACATTATTGAAATTGGGGGCACCGTTGGCGACTACGAATCTCTAAGCTTTATAGAGGCCATTCGCGAGTTTTCTATGAAGACCGGGCCGGATCGCTGCCTGTTTGTGCACGTAGTCTACATTCCCTATTTAGGGGCCAGCGGCGAGTTTAAGACTAAGCCCGCCCAAAACGCCGTGAGGGAGCTGCGGGGACTGGGCATAGTGCCGGATGTACTGGTAGCCAGAAGCGAGGTCAAGCCGCCGCGCACGGTATTATCCAAGCTTAGTATGTTTAGCGGCGTAGAGCCCGAGGCCATCGTACTGCTGCCCAACGCCTCAACTATTTATCAAGTGCCGCTGACCATGGAAGAGGCTGGCATAGCTGGCGTAATTACCGAACGACTTGGCCTGAGAGCTCACAAGCCCGACCTAGCGTCCTGGCGCCGGATGGTTAAAAACGCCCTGACTAAATATAAGAAGACCGTCAAGATTGGTATCATCGCCAAGTATGTTGATAATCAGGATACCTACATGTGCGTGTTTGAGGCCCTAAGGGCAGCGGCCTGGAGTAATGAGGTCAATGTAGAAATTATCTGGGTTAACGCCGAGCAGCTGGAAAAAGACAAAAAATACCGGGCCGTGTTGGATGGCCTAGACGGCGTTATTGTCCCCGGCGGCTTTGGCGAACGAGGTTTGGAGGGCAAGATTGCCGCCGCTCAGTATAGTCTTGATAAAAAACTGCCATATCTGGGCCTCTGCCTGGGGCTGCAAATGGGCGTGATTGCCGCCGCCAGAAACGCCGGCTTAACCGATGCCACAAGTGTAGAGCTAAATCCTAAAAGCCCGCATAAAGTAATTGACTACATGGCCGACCAGCACGACAAGAAGAACACCGGTGGTACCATGCGTCTGGGCGACTACCCGGCCGTGCTTGCTAGCGGCAGCAAGGTCAGAAAAGCCTATGGCCAGGAAAACATTATAGAGCGCCACCGCCACCGCTGCGAATGCAATAACGACTACCGCGACCAGTACCAAAAGTGGGGGATTACCGCCAGTGGTCTAAGCCCGGACGGTCACCTAGTGGAGTTCATTGAGGCCGCTGACCATCCTTATTTCGTAGCCACTCAAGCCCACCCAGAGTTTCGCTCTCGGCCCGACCGTCCGCACCCGCTATTTGTCGGACTTATCCGGGCTGCCCTTGCCGCTGAATAGTATCGAGGTATTGTAAGAACTAAAGGAGAAAATAAAAAAAAGATGGGCGAAGATTTGTCTGATGAAGCTTTAAATCCTACACCGCAGACTGTGGAATGACCTAGTCAGACGCGGGATTGCTAAAGACTCAAACAAAGGCGGTACATATACTGCCTTTGAGACCATTTTATAGCTTACTTTTTGCTTACTTCAGAGAATCGGCGGCGTTTCTTAAGGCCAAACTCAGGCTGAGCGACTGCTCAAACTGGCTTAAGTTAACCTGTTGAGCGGCAGCGGCCGGCTCGGCCACTTGAACCGAGCGCAAATTGACCACGGCCAAGCCGTTGGTCTGCGGCTGGATATCCAGAACTCTACTGGTCAGGTCTTTGTCAACTCCCGAAAAGGTGGAAACTCCCAGCGGTCGGTGATTATTAAAAACAATTGGCACCGAAACCAAAACACCGATAACGGCCAGTAGCAGTATCGGCAGGGTATGAAACGATATATTCTCTTTGTGCTCACTCATGCTGGGTAGTTTACTTCCATTGCCAACTTGATTCAAGTGTGGCCATAGATGGTTTTTGGTCACCGGGAACGGCGAGGGCAATCAGAAAAAGGTTTTCGCCGCTCGGCGCCGAATGCATAACCACGTAAAGATTAGTCGTGACCTTCACGCTAGATGAGCTCACAGACGATATCTGGGCGTTGTAGGCTGGACTATTTGCAAAGGTTGCAGCCTGCGTAGAAACCACTGTGCCGTTGCTGGCACCCTTGGCTACGTTGGCGATAACCTGTTGTGCGCTGGCCTCAAAATTAGCCGAGCTCAGGCCGCTGATGTCGTCGGCTTCTATGGCAACTACTTCGGTATTGCCTATAGATGATAAATCGCAGCCCGAGGGTGTGTAGTTGCTGAGGCCGTCATCCAACTTAACCGTGTAGCAGGTCGTCTCCACGGTGTGGGCGGTAGCTGCGCTGGCGGTTTTGGTAGTAGATGTTACGGTTGCGGTTTTAGTAACATGGAACTTGGGGTCGTGCTGGAAAGCGTAGGCATAAGCCGCCAAAGACAGTAAGATTGCCAAAATTCCAAAAATTATCGCCAGTAGACTCATCAGGTGTTTATACTGCCTGCGGGCAATTGTGCCCAGGATTACGGCAATTATTCCCAGAACCAGTCCCAGAAACGGGATTATGGCACCCGGAATGCCAATCACGCCAAGAATTAGGCCTAGCATGGCCTTTTTTTCGTAAGCTGAGGCATTGACCGGTACTGGCGCCATAGCCGGCTGTGGCATGGGCATAGGCATTGCACCCGGCGTAGGCACCGGCATTGGCATTGGAGCGGCTGCGGCTACACCGGCCTGGCCCGGCGAAGTTGGCGGTATAATGCCGCCAATGGTTTGAGAAACAGGCGGAGGAGTAGGCATCGGCATTGGAGCGGCTGTTGGCTGTACTGTCTGGGCGGGCGAAGGCTGCGCCAACGGCTGTCCGCAGTTACCACAAAAAGTAGCGCCTGCTTCTACCGGTTGGCCGCACCTAGGACAATTCATGATTACCCACTCTTTTTATAGGTTAACGTTGGGCATATTTAAGCACGTTTCCCGCAGTGTGCGCAATAAAGATTATGCTTAGGGTTAGGATATCCACACCAGCGGCAAAAACTGTTTGCCCCCGCCGTGCTTAGACCTTCGGCTTGGTCGGTCTCATTGGCTCGGGTAAATAGTATAAACAGCATGGTCGTCATTGCCAGCGTAATCATCAGTGAAACGACTATCAAAATCGGAAACTTACCAGCCAACCCAAAGTCGTACAAGCCGTGCAGTAACATTACACCAGCCAGCGCAAAGGCCACGCGGCTTAAGGGCTTGTGGTCAACCTTGGATTTTGCCAGATAATATCCAACAAAGGCCGTAGTAGTGGCGTGAAAAATCGGGGTCACGACTATGCGCATCACTCCAGTTCCGGCCCCAAAACTCAAAGCGTATAAAATATTTTCCGGTATGCCAAAGCCTAAGCCCGCCAGCGCAAAATATATAATGCCGTCGGTGTGCTCGTTAAAGAACTTTTTCGGATAAATCCAAATTGCCAGCGGTAAAAACTTGCAAAGTTCCTCAATGATACCAACCATCAAAAAAGTCCTAAGCAGCAGAGCGGTAGGCTGGTTGGTGGCAGTTTGGATGTTATGCGGGACGACCAAAGCCTCCAGCAGCACCGCCAGGACTATGCCAACCAGACCAAAACCTACGGCCGACCATAGTGCTCCCACCGGCTCCTTCTCGCCGCGGTCATGCGATATAAAATACCAACTCAAACTGGCGCCTATCAGGATAAAAACTATCAG
>DATKKU010000029.1:0-13093 GCA_035542755.1 Binatia bacterium
CAGCTGTCCCATAACCACTGGTGTGGGTAAATATCCGGCGCCGGCACTGTCCACAATTTACGGTCGTTCTGCTTTAGAACTTTTTTTAAATCTTCTAGCAATTTTGTTTTATCAACTTCGGCCATATCTTTTTAGTATATCAGCATGCTATCTGGTAATCAGAGGTGATTGATTGCTATAATGACATGCGAAGTATGGAGTACCACAATAAAGAGGTCAAAGCTGCCGAGGTAGCTCTGAAAAAGTTGTTTGCCGACAGTGAGGATAAGCGTGCGATTTTGCGCTCGCCGGAGCTGGCGGCTTTATTTGACCGGCTTAAAATGCTGCCGGCCGGCAAGGCTCGCGCTGATTTTGGACGAGAGGTCAATGCTCTTAAGCAGGAGCTGGAACAAATGGTCCGCGAGGCCGCTCAGCCCAAGGCCGAGGTTTCGGCAATTGATGTAACGGCGCCGTTTGACGCCAACACTCCGGCCGACAGTCGGCCGAGTTTGCTGCCCATGGAGGGTGGCAGTCAGCACCCCGTAACCCAGGAGTTAAAAGTTATTTTGGATATATTTTCTCGCATGGGTTTTACGGCGGTTGAGTCGCGCGAGATTGACGACGATTACCACATGTTTACCAGCCTAAACTTTCCGCCGGACCACCCGGCGCGTGATGAATACGATACTTTTACGACTGACGAGGGTTTGCTAGCGCCGGCCCACACATCAATTATGCAAAACCGTTTTTTGAAAGCTCATAAAAAAGATTTGGCTAAGGGTCAGGCCATCTCCGCGGTAGTGCCCGGCCGGGTGTTTCGTAACGAAGATTTGGATGCTCGCCACGAGCACACCTTTTACCAGCTAGAAGGAATTTATGTAGATAAGGGCATCAACGCCGGTCATTTAATTGCTACGCTAAAAACATTTTTGGAAGAATATTACGGCCAAAGCTTAGAAGTTAAAACTCAGCCATTTTATTTTCCTTTTACTGAGCCAAGTTTTGAATTTGCCTTGTCGTGTCCCTTTTGTGCCAAAAAAGGCTGCCAAGTTTGCAGCTACACTGGCTGGATAGAGCTGCTGGGCTGCGGCATGATTCACCCCAATGTCTTAAAAGAGGCCGGGATTGACGCCCAAACCTACACCGGTTTTGCCTGGGGCATGGGTATAGAGCGGCTGGTAATGATGAAATACGGCATAGAAGATGTGCGGCTGTTTGAGTCGGCTAACCTTAAATTCCTGAGGCAATTCTCATGAGCCGACATTTTTTGACTGCGAATTACGGCGTTGCCGGTTGCGGTACTCCTTCGCAGTATGTTAAATACAGCTCAGTCCGTTTCTCGCCGGCGCCTTGTACTTCACTCGCCAAAAAATGTCTTTATTCCAACGCACTGAGGCAATTCTCATGAATGCAATAATTCTTCATGGTAAGCCGAGTAAAGAAAGGTTTTTCGATCCAAACTTCCCGGCATCAAGCAACTATTACTGGCTGCCTTGGTTACAAAAGCAGCTTATTGTAAACGGCATCCCAACGGCTGCGCCCGAAGTGCCCAATAATTATGTAGCTGACTACCAAACCTGGCTTAAAGAATTTGAGAGGTACGACGTATCGAGTGATACTATCTTGGTCGGGCATAGCTGTGGCGGCGGATTTATGTTGAGGTGGTTGAGCGAGAATAAGGATATTAAGGCATATAAAGTTGTATTGGCTGCACCTTGGCTCAATCCAAAAAACCTGGAAGAAACGGGCGATTTTTTCGACTTTGAACTGGACCCGTCTCTAATGGATAGGATAAAGTCGCTGGCTATTCTTTATGCGGACGATGACGAGGAGAGTATAGCCGACACGATTACAGTCCTTAAAGATAAACTAACGGGAGCCAAATTTAGACTGCTACCGGGCTATGGTCACTTTTATGATGATCGCCGAATGCAATTTCCTGAACTGCTTGAGGAGATTCTGAAATGAAAGTCAGCGTGAATTGGGTCAAGAAATTTACGGATGTAGACTTGCCTACCGACGAGCTGGTAGAAAAAATTGGCGCCCAACTTGGCGCGGTTGAGGAGGTGGTAGATCTAGGCAAGAAATACCAAGGTATCATTATCGCAAAGGTTGTAAGTTGCCAGAAGCACCCCAATGCGGACAAGCTAAGCGTCTGCTTGGTCAACGACGCTCGTGCCGTAAAGGACGTAAAGCGCAATAAAGATGGCTATGTAGAAGTGGTTTGTGGCGCACCAAATGTAGCCGCCGGTCAAATGGTGGCCTGGCTGCCGCCAGGCGTAGTTGTGCCAAATACCTTTGACAAGGAAAAATTTGTTCTAGAAGCCCGCGAAATTCGCGGCGTGGTCAGTAACGGCATGATTGCCAGCGCCCGCGAGCTAGCGCTGGGCGATGACCACAATGGGATTTTAGTCTTGGACGGCGATGTCAAACCGGGCCAAAGTTTTGCCAAAGCTTACGGCCTGGACGACTACATTATCGATATCGAGAACAAGATGTTCACCCACCGTCCGGACTTATTTGGCATGCTGGGTATTGCCCGCGAACTGGCCGGCATCCAGCGACAGCCTTTTAAAAGCCCGTCTTGGTATAAGGAGGAAATTACTCCCTTAAGCGATGGCCGCAAGAATGTTTTGAGGCTGCAAGTAAAAAATGGTCTGCCTAAACTTGTACCGCGGTTTTGTGCTGTCGCCATTAAGGATGTCAAAGTTGCACCGAGTCCCCTATGGCTACAGACTTATCTGGTCAGAGTCGGCGTGCGACCCATCAATAACATCGTTGACTTGACTAACTACTATATGCTCTTGACCGCCCAGCCGCTGCACGCTTATGACTACGACAAACTAAAAACTGGTATCTTAGGCGTGCGCATGAGCAAAAAGGGCGAGAGCCTGCAGCTAATCGGCAATAAAACCGTCAAGCTAGAGCACGAGGCAATTGTGATTACCGATGGCGACAAGCCAATCGGCCTGGGCGGCGTTATGGGCGGCGCCAGCACCGAGGTAGACAGCAGTACCAAAAACATCGTACTAGAGGTTGCCAATTTTGACATGAACGCTACTCGCCGCACGGCCATGGCTTACGGGCTGTTTACTGATGCCGCTACTCGCTTTACCAAAAATCAGTCACCGCTACAGAACCGGGCAGTAATAGCCAAGGCCCTGGACGACATTACGCGCATAGCCGGTGGCCGTATGGCCAGCCCACTAATTGACGACAATAGAGTCGGACACATCACCAGAAGTCTGAAGGTTGACAAGCAGTTTATTAACCAGCGTCTGGGCATTTCTTTGAGTGGCAGTGAGATGAAGCGCCTGCTGGAAAACGTTGAGTTTGGAGTTAGCCTGCAAGGCGACGTGCTAAAAATAACCATTCCATTTTGGCGGACGGACATCGCCATACCCGAAGACATTGTTGAGGAAGTTGGCCGGCTTTATGGTTACGACCACTTGTCGCTTTCTTTGCCAACTAGATCTATTGCACCTGCCAAACTTGACGCCGAGCTAAGCTTTAAGTCCAAAGTTCGCGATTTTCTAGCTGCCGCTGGCGCCAATGAAGTGTTAACTTACAGCTTTGTTCACGGTTCGTTGCTTCAAAAAGCTGGTCAAAATCCAGGCGATTCGTACCACATCAAAAACGCTCTTAGCCCAGATCTTCAATACTACCGCCAAAGCCTTTTGCCTAGCTTGCTAGATAAAATCCACCCAAACATAAAAGCCGGTTACGATGAATTTGCGCTGTTTGAAATGGGCCGTACGCATGTCCGCGGCCTTTTAGACCAAGAAAAGCTGCCAGAGGAGTTTAGACGCTTGGCATTCGTGTTTGCCCGCAAATCGCCGCTAGCCGGGGCACCGTATTATCACGCCCGCTGGTTCTTGGACGGGTTGATGCTCAAACTCGGTATATCGGACTTAGATTATGAGCCTTTGCACGGCATCAAGTTATCAAAGGAAGGAATTGCTGCGGCTGCCCCGTACGAGCCTAACCGGAGTGCGGTAGTTAAAGCTGGGCAGGAAGTCATCGGTCTAGTTGGTGAGCCACGGGCCAGCCTTAAGCTTGGCTTAAAACTGCCCAGCTATACATCTATGTTTGAGCTTGATATGGAAACCGTGCAGCAATTAGCCGGCAGCAAACCGTACGTGCCGCTAAATCGCTACCCATCTACGGAGCAAGATATTACCCTAAAGATCGGCCAGGACATGTCCGTGCAGCAGCTAGACGTCTACCTTGCCATGCTTCTGGATGAGCAGCACGACCAAAACGGCTACAAATACGATTTGTCGGTGATTGATGTCTTCCAAAAGCCAAATGACAAGCAGCACAAGCAGATAACCTGGCATATTATCCTGGAGCACCCCGAGCGGACTCTAACCACAGCCGAGGCCAATGACTTATTTGATAAACTATCTGTTGCGGCAAGCAAAAAATTTAAAGCGGAAAGGATATAACTAGTAGATGAGTAAAGCGCGCAGGGCCGGCTGGCTTTTTTTAACAGCACTATTTCTTTTTACGGGCGTAGGCATAGGCGTTTGGGCCTTTTGGGTTGACACTCATCCGCCCAAAACCGACAATAGCAGTACCACTAACAAGGATAGCAGTACGAATAAACTAGAAGGAACCCAGCTCCAAAACTTTACGCCGGTGGCCAGCGTCACTTCACTGCAGAAGATTGACACCACCGTCGGCACTGGGGCAGAGGCCAAAGCTAACTCTAACGTTACCGTTAACTATACCGGCGCTGTGGCAGCCACTGGGATAATTTTTCAAAGTTCGTTGGATAACAATGGCCAGCCGGTAAGTTTTGGACTCAACCAAGTTATTAAAGGCTGGAGTGAAGGTGTGCCCGGTATGAAAGTCGGCGGCACTCGCCGCCTGCTAATTCCGGCTAGCCTGGCTTACGGAGCTACTCCGCCGTCCGGTTCTGGGATTCCGGCTAATGCTGATTTGGTCTTTGACATCACTCTTCTTGCAGTCAAGTGAGCCAAATTTTCACACTTGAATGCACCGCAAGGAGCAAGCGAGGACCGCGCGGAGGTGTATACAGATACATTGAGCACGGACCGCAGCTTAGGCGACATAGCGGTGCGTCAAGAACCTGTCGGCGCTGCCAGCTTTGCTGGCGGGCAGGGCAGGTGGTGTGGACATTTGGTGCTAAAAACACTACATATAGTGTATTGACGTAATCAGCGGCGCTAGCTAAACTTAGTTTAGTTTCAAGCAAAAACGAAACAAAAAAACTAAAAACAAGGAGGGTTTTTGCCGTGGCTAAGAATATTACCATCTTTACAACCAATACCTGCTCCTACTGTGTCATGGTCAAACGCTACCTGGACATGAAGGGGCAAAAATACGAAGTCGTCAACCTGGACGATAACCCGGAGCGGCAACAGGAAGCCCAAGCCCTAAGCGGCGCTTTAACGGTTCCTATTACGGTCGTTACTAAGCAAGACGACACTCAAGAAGTGGTGGTTGGGTATAATCTATCCCGCCTAGCTCCGGCTCTAGCCTAAAGCTTTGTTTTATCCTTATGCTTGCAAACAGCTATTGAATAGCTATATTTAGAGTATGAGTGAGCTAGAGACGAGTCGTGAGGCTCCACCTGCCTGGACAGTGGAGGTGTTTAAAATCGGTAACCCGTTTCCTCAGTATCCTAAAAGTTACGACTACGAGATTACCTATAGGCATAATCCGGAGCAACTGCAAAGAATGCAGTCAGAGGGCGTTATGTTTGAAGAAGATGGCAGCGGAATGAAAGTAGCTGACACAGAAAGGCTGCAGGATTTTATGGAGCGCTACCCAAATTGGCAACTTGTTTGGCAGCCCGGCGAGTGGGTCCCTGGGCTGAGCATCAGTGATACGGGCCGTGTAAGCGACCCATCCTTAAGGATTATTGGCTGGGAAGACATGGAAACAGAGGGGCAAGTGGAAGAATATATGGCCCATAAGGCGGAACACGAAAAACGCTTTAGTTAAGTACAATAAAAGATTAAAATAAATAAGCTGTGGAAGATGAAAAAATCAAAGATTTAGTAATTGTGGGGGCCGGGCCGGCGGCGCTGAGCGCCGCAATTTATACCTGCCGTGAGGATATAGAAACGGTACTTTTTGAAAAAGGCGCTATTGGTGGACTAGCGGCTGTGACTGACCAGGTGGACAATTATCCGGGCTTTGCCGATGGGATAGAGGGCCTAAAGCTAGCCGATGCTATGCGGGCTCAGGCCGAGCGCTTTGGAGCCAAGATAGAACTTGGCGAGGTCAGCAGTCTCAAAAAAGCCGGCAATCTTATAAAGCTAGATACTACTGAGGGCGAGATTACTGCCAAAGCGGTTTTAATAGCCACCGGCAGCGAGTACCGCAAAATTGGCGTGCCTGGTGAAGAGGAATATTACGCCCGCGGCGTGCACTACTGTGCCACCTGCGACGGCGCTTTTTATCGCGATAAAAGGTTGGTGGTGGTCGGCGGCGGCAACTCGGCGGCTCAGGAATCATTATTTTTGACCAAGTTTGCCAGCCATATTGATATGCTGGTGCGGGCCGACAAGTTCCGTTGTAGCGACGTTTTAGAGAATGAAATAAATAAACACAAAGACAAAATTACGGTTCACTTTAACACCACGACTGATGAAATTGTCGGTGTTGATAATAAGGTAACTAAGGTTATAGGCACCGATAAAACTACTGGCAAAAAGGTAGACTTTCCAACCGACGGCGTGTTTGTCTTTGTTGGCCTGGACCCTAACACTAAATTTTTGAAGGACAGCGGTGTAGAGCTGGACGAGCGAGGTTTTGTTAAAAGCGACCAGCGACTGATGACCAACATGCCGGGGGTTTTTGTGGCCGGCGATGTCCGTTCCGGTGCCACTCTGCAGATTGCTAGCGCTACCGGCGAGGGCGCAACGGCTGCCCTAATGATTAGAGAGTATCTGGAAAACCACGAGAAAATCAGCAAATCTGCTGTAGCTACGCTCTACGGTGACTAAAGAGATCCAAAGATCGACTCTTTAATATTCCGGGCATAGTAGAAGCTAATCCCTGGACGCCCAATGAACTAGCCACACCTACTATCTCGATGGCCAAGGCCCCGGTAATTGCCAACTTACCCCTGAGGGTTGGGTTAACACCACTTAATTTTCTTTCAAAATCGGTTTCAAAATCCTCAACCGAATCAGCAAAATTTAGAACACGATTACTACGTCTTATAAAGTCAGCAGCTAACTTAAATTTTGGATGGCGTCGGTCAGTCTTCGAAAAGAGACTCATAAACATCTCTACATTCAAGTCATTTTCCAACCTCCGGAGAGAAATATATTCAGAGATAGAGGTTGTTTCTTTCATCTTTTGTCCAACATCAATCACCATTAGGCCGAGGTCCAGAAACCTCTCTGATTGCTCGGGTGTAGTCTCATCGCGTAGCCAGTGAGCATAATCTTCATTCGTGATTACGTAACCGGTCTCGCTATAAGGTATATCGGGGAAGGGTTCATAAAGGCGGGTTCTATCGCGTTCACCGAGAATTCTCTCCAAATCATTGAGGACCCTGGTTACAGTTGGTTGGCTACAGCTATCAACCACCGTGTCTACGTGGGCTTCTAGAGTTTGGGCAGTCTCAATTCGTATTCTGGTTTCTGGCTCTGCAAAGGTTTCAAAATCCAAACCCCACCCCTTTTCGATAGCAGATAAAAACAGGGTCGCGGATGACTGCAACCTGCCCTGGTTGTGGGAAGCTTCGTGCTCAATTACGGACATGCATCATATTATATAACTTTAGGTCAATAATGTCAAAGTATTGAGTATAAGGTTTCTTTGCTTTTTATGGTCCAAGCTCTCGTGTAAAATAGCAAGTGAGAGAAGGAGAAATGAATGGCTGATTTTAACAAAGTTCTAGAACCCGGCGATTATCAAAACGGCACCGTAAACACGGTGGTGGAGATTCCTAAAGGCTCAACCAATAAGATTGAATGGGACCGTGGGCGAGCGGCATTTACGCTAGACCGGGTAGAGCCGTCTATTTTTGCTAAGCCCGTAAACTACGGCTTTATCCCGCAGACACTGGACGATGACGGCGACGAGTTGGACACGCTGGTTGTAACCGACGAGCCAATCCCAACCGGCGTTTGGCTGGAAGCCAAAATTGTTGGAATTCTCAATTTTGAAGACGGTGGCGAAGCCGACCACAAAGTTGTTGTAGTCCCCGCCGATGACCGACAGACCGGTGATAGCATCAACTCACTGGACGACTTGGGTGAGCGCTGGAAGCAGCAAATTGAGCACCACTTTACGCACTACAAAGACCTCAAGAAACCCGGCAGTACCAAAGTTTTGGGCTGGGGTGACGCCGAGGCCGCCAAGCAGGTGATTGCCGAGTCAATTGGTCGCTATAGTCCCGACAATGCTTGAGCAGGTTGTTGAGCAATATTTAAAGTTATTTCCGGGCGACAAACCAAAACTTAAATTGCTATTAAAACAGCTGGCCGAGAGCCAGGAGCTGGACGATAGACGCAACTTTAACGGCCATATCGCCGGCGACGCTATTATCTTGTCGCCGGACCTAACAAAAATCCTATACATCTACCATCTGAGGTCCGGCAAGTGGCAGCAGCCCGGCGGTCATTTTGACAAAGGCGAGGACGGTCCGTGGTCAACCGCTGCTCGCGAAGCCCACGAGGAAACCGGCGTAAGATTAGGCAAACGAATTGGCCCGGATAAAAACAACCAGAAGGTTCCGCTGCACATTGTCACCGGTCCGGTAAATCCAAGCACCGCCAAAAACGAACCCAGCCACTGGCACCACGACTTTAGATATGGCTTTATCGCCGAGTCCGAGACCCTGGGTGATATAGAGGACCCAGGCATAAAAGAGGCCAAATGGTTTGACCTAAAGCAGGCGATGGCCATGAAAGAATCCGGGCACCAAGTGCTAACCAGTATTGAGCGAATGCTGTTACTACTGAAATAAGTTGTTGAAAGCATAAGCTTTAACTCTTATAATATTGTATAAGTAGCACATGTAACTATAAAACAGGGGGCAGGGCAGCTTTATGAAGACAAAAATTGGTATCAACGGGTTCGGGCGGATAGGCCGCAACGCTTTTAAAATTGCTTTTGAGCGACCAGACCTTGAAATCGTGGCCGTCAACGACCTGACCGACACCAAGACACTGGCTTATCTTCTCAAGCACGACAGCAACTACGGAACCTATGAAAAAGACGTCAGTTTTGACGAGCAGAATCTGATAGTTGATGACCACAAAGTACAGGTCTTGGCTGAAAAGGACCCGGCCGCGCTGCCGTGGGGCGACCTGGGGGTAGAAATAGTCATAGAAAGCACCGGCCGCTTTACCAAACAAGAAGACGCCGAGCTCCACATTAAAGCCGGTGCTAAACGCGTAATTATCTCCGGCCCGACCAAAAGTGACGGGGTGGACACCATTGTTCTTGGCGCCAATGAAGATAAGTTGCCCAGTTCTACCCCGGTCATTAGCAATGCCAGCTGTACCACTAACTCGCTTGGCATGGTAATGGCAATTTTGGACAGTAACTTTGGCGTTGAAAAGTCGCTTTTAACCACGGTCCATAGCTACACAGCCAGTCAGGCTTTGCAGGACGCGCCCAATAAAGATTTGCGTGAAGGCCGAAACGCCGCCGAGAACATTGTGCCCACAACTACTGGTGCGGCCATTGCTGTAACTCTTACTCTGCCCCAGCTGGCCGGCAAGTTTGACGGGCTGAGTATCCGCGTGCCTACACCGGTTGTATCGCTTAGTGATGTTACGTCGGTACTCAAAAGAGATGTGACTGTAGAAGAAGTCAACGAAGCCTTCAAAAAGGCCGCCGCTGACCCTTACTATCAAGGCATTTTGGCAGTCAGTGAAGAAGAGCTAGTCAGCAGCGATTACATTGGCAACAGCCACTCCGGTACCGTAGATTTGCCGCTCACCAAAGTTGTTGGCGGCAACTTAGTCAAAGTGATGGTTTGGTACGACAATGAGTGGGGCTATTCCAACCGCCTGATAGAACTAACTGCCGATGTTGCTAAACTCCTGGACGGTGGTGGTGCTTCAGAGGAATCTAAAGAATCCCCGGAGCCAGCTCCCGAGCAACAGCCCGAGCAGCCGGATGAACCGGCTCCAGAACTAGCAGCGCCGCCAGCCGAGCCGCTTTTGGATGCCCCGCACGAGCAGCCCGAGCCGGCCCAAGAAGCTCAGCCGCAACCCGACCAACCCGAAGCTCAACCGCAGCCTTCCGAGCACGCTAATGGTCCCTCACACTTTTAAAGGACTTGCATAAGGCTATGATTATAGCTCTATCAACCGACCACGCTGGCCTGGAACAGCTTAAAGAGCTCCAAAGCTTTTTAGAACAAATGGGTCACGAGTGCCGAAATTTTGGCCCAACCAGCCTAAACCCCGATGATGATTATCCGGATTTTATTGCGCCGGCCGCCAAAGCTATAGACTCTAGCGAATGCGACCGAGGCATAATTTTGGGCGGCAGTGGCCAGGGCGAGGCCATGGCCGCCAACCGCTTTAAAGGTGTGCGCTGCACTGTATTTTACGGACCGGCGGTGCCTAGAAAAGTAGTCGGTGCCGAAGGTCGCACAACCCATGATCCTTATGAAATAGTCCGTCTCAGCCGGCAGCACAACGACGCCAACATGCTAAGCCTGGCGGCCTGGTTTGTGAGTGTTGAGGACATGAAAATGGTAGTCAAATTGTGGCTGGAGACAGAGTTTTCGGGCGAGGACCGCCACAATCGCCGCATAGCTAAACTAGACAGGGAAAACTAATGGTCACGGTTTGCCCGACAGTACTGGCCGAGACGCCATTTGATTATGAGCATCAGATAAATAAAATTGTCCACCTTGGCCACCGTTTGCAGATTGATTTGACCGACGGCGTGTTTGCGACTAGCAGAACCGTCAGCCCCAGTGAGGCCTGGTGGCCAGTCGGCTTTGCTGCCGATATACACCTAATGTACCAAAACCCGATGGAGGCCATAAACCAGCTGCTGGTTCATCAGCCGCACATGATTATTATCCACGCCGAGGCCGACGGCGATTTTATGAAGGTTCATAAATTATGCCGCAATCACCAGGTCAAACTGGGAGTGGCCTTGCTGCCGCAAACTCAGCCCCACTACATAGAAAAAGAGCTGAGCAAGCTTGATCACGTTTTAATATTCAGCGGCGATTTGGGCAGTTTTGGCGGCCACGCCGACCTTGATTTGCTGCAAAAAGTCGCCTATCTAAAATCCAAGAAACCACGCCTGGAAGTCGGCTGGGACGGCGGCATCAATAGTCAAAATATTTCCACTCTGGTTTCCGGCGGCGTTGACGTGCTAAATGTCGGTGGCTATATTCAGACTGCCAAAGATCCGCACAAGGCCTATAACGACCTGGTGCGAATTACCGCTGAAACCGGGACGACTTAGGTCCCTTGAAGGACAACCTACGGTTTTCCTTCAACGCCGCTTTCGGAATGAATCCGAATCCGCCTACAGGCGGACCGCGGCTACTACCTTTCCCTTCGTAGATAGCGCTTCTCGGGGTATAATCGTAAGCAGAATGGCGGATAAGAAAAAAATATATTCTATAGAAGACCTAGAAAAAAAGGCCAATGAAATCAGGATAGACATCATAAAGATGTTAGAAAAGGCTGGCAGCGGGCACTCGGCCGGCTCGCTGGGGCAGGCTGATATTTTTACGGCGCTTTATTTCCGGGCCATGAATCACGACCCTAAAAACCCCGACTGGCCGGAGCGCGACGTCTTAATACAAAGTAACGGCCATACCGTGCCGGTTCGCTATGCCGCCATGGCTCACGCCGGCTATTTTGACAAAAAAGAACTTATGACGCTGCGCCAGTTTGGCAGCCGTTTGCAAGGCCACCCGGAAAGGATGCGTCTGCCTGGGCTGGAAACAACCAGCGGTCCGCTGGGCAGCGGTTTGAGCCAGGCCTGCGGTATTGCGCTGGCGCTTCGTATGGATAAGGCCATGCACCGCTGGGTCTACGTAACTATGGGCGACGGCGAGCTGGACGAGGGCAATATTTGGGAAGCGGCCATGCTGGCTGGTAAGTACAAGCTAAACAACATCGTTGGTATTGTGGATAGAAACAATATTCAAATAGACGGCCCGACGGAGACAGTTATGCCGCTTGAAGATCTTCACGGCAAGTGGGAATCATTTGGCTGGCACGTGCTGCAAATTAACGGCAACGATATGGAAGCCGTAGTTGATGCCCTGGAAATGGCTAAGGCCATCGTGGAAAAACCGGTAGTCATTTTAGCCCACACCATTCCCGGCAAAGGCGTAGATTTTATGGAATACGATTTTCACTGGCACGGCGCTGCGCCCAACCACGAGCAGGCTGTAAAAGCTCTTAAAGAACTGCGGACTTTGGGTGGCAAAATTCGGAGCGAACATGAGTGACCTCATTAAATTTACTTTGACCGCCTTATTTATTGCTCTAATTGCGACTGGCCTAAGTTACTATATTACTTCTCAATCACCCGTAAATAACGAGGGCGTTTGCCAGCAGTATTTTGAAGAACATGGTTTTCCCCTAAGGTATTACGACTCGGGCGTGGCCTCCCAGCCTTTGGGGCTTAATATTTATTGCTCGCCGACCAACAACCAATTGGAAAAAGTTAATCTAGTGGCCGATGTGCTTATCTGGACTATCATCTCTAGCGTTCTAATTTCTGTTGTTGATAGTAGGAGACGGCGAGCATGAGTGAACTGCATCTGGCTACTCACCTGGATAATTTGGACCCAATTCGCAAAGGTTTTGGGCGGGGACTACTGGCCGCCGGACAGATTAACCCAAACGTCGTAGCGGCTTGCGCTGATTTAACTGAATCAACCCAAATGCATTTATTCGCTGAAGCTTTTCCCGAGCGTTTTGTAGAAATCGGCGTGGCCGAACAAAACTTAGTGACTGTCGGTTCTGGCCTGGCGGCCATGGGCAAGATCCCGTATGTATCTAGCTATGCTGCCTTTAGCCCAGGCAGAAACTGGGAGCAAATTCGTACCACCATTGCACTTAACGACCGGCCGGTCAGGATTATTGGCAGTCACGCCGGCCTCTATACCGGTGCCGACGGAGCTACCCAC
>DATKKU010000030.1:0-7959 GCA_035542755.1 Binatia bacterium
TGGCGCGGTGGCTGGAGCCTCGGCGGTTTCAACCGCTGCCGGAGCGTCGGTTTCTGGCGTCTTTACTTCTTCTACTACTTTATCTGCCATAATAATTGCCTTCTTAAGTCTTACTTGGTGCCTTCTTAGCTGTTCCGGCAACAGTTACTTTCTTGCCGCGGCGAGTTCGGGCGTTGGTGCGAGTGCGCTGACCACGAACCGGTAGGTTAGCCTTGTGACGGATACCGCGGTAGGCCTTAATGTCCTGCAGGCGCTTGATGTTACCGGTGACTGTACGCTGCAGCTCGCCCTCTATTAGGTAATCGGCATTGATAACATCCTGGATTCTGGAGATTTCGGCATCGGTCAAATTCTTCATCCTGACGGTTGAGTCAATTTTGGCCTTAGCGAGAATATCGCTGCTACTCTTTGGGCCAATGCCCTGAATGTAGGTCAGGCTATAGAGAACCTGCTTGTCATCTGGGATAGTAACGCCGGAAATTCTAGCCATTAGGCAGTCCTCTGGCTTGCAAAATTCAAAAACAAAAGTCCAAAATCCAGGTTTGATTTTTGAAGTTTGATTTTTGAAGTTTGGAGTGACGTAGTCATGACTTATCCTTGCCTCTGCTTGTGCTTGGGCTTCATTTTATTAATAACGTAGACGCGGCCTTTGCGGCGCACAATCTTATCGTCGGGACTAATTTTCTTTACGCTTGCACGTACTTTCATACGGATCATCCTCCTTAGATGACACTCTGCTCTTATAGGAAAACCTAATTTTCGCGGTAAGTTATCCGACCCTTCGTCAGATCGTAAGGTGTCAATTCTACCTTAACGCGGTCTCCTGGCACGAGACGAATGTAGTGTTTCCGCATCCTGCCGGCGACATGAGCTATGATTTGATGGCCGTTTTCTAGTTCTACTCTAAACTGGGTTCCGGGCAGCGCTTCTACGACGACCCCGGCCAGTTCTATTACTTCCTTTTCAACTGCCATAAATACAACTAGGTAATTCTATCAAATTCAACAGATGATGTAAAGTGTTATTTTTGGTTATTTTTGCGTTTTGGCAGCTTTATGCTTGGTCGCGGGATGAATTTTAGGCGGCGAGCGCCCAAAGCGGCCGTTCCGTCGGGCCCAGGCTCATAGAAGTAATCCGGCTGCTCATACTGGTCGTAAGTTATCATCATGGCCCGAGATTCCACCTGGCGCAGCGTTTCAAGCGATACGGCTACCAAAATCAAGATGCTGGTGCCGCCAATAGCAATATTTTGGCTCACATAAACCTGGGCCACAATCGGCAAAATGGCTAGAAGCCCCAACGCCGTCGCTCCAAACAGCGTCAGACGGTTAACCACTTTGCCTAGATACTTCTCGGTTTGTTTACCGGAGCGGACATCGGCGATAAAGCCGCCCTGCTTCTGTAAATTTTCGGCGATTTCTTTGCTGTTAAAGGTCACGCTGGTGTAGAAGTAAGTAAACACAAATACCAGCAAGAAGTAGGTTATTGGGTAGACCCAGGCCTTCCAGCCCTCGGTGGCAAAAGTGGTAGCACTAGGCGTTTGGAAAAGTTGCGATAGAGTTACGCCAATGTGCTCCGAATGGGTAACCGGATTAGTCAAGCTCACGCCCTGGCCGTGGGTTAAAAGCTGTCCGGCAAAACTCGGCACGCTAAGAAAGGCTACGGCAAAGATAATTGGAATAACGCCAGCGGTGATAAGTTTAACCGGCAGCACAGTGGTTACTCCACCGTAAGTCCGGTTGCCCTGGACACGTTTAGCATAATTGACCGTCAACCGTCTGGCAGCTTCGTTGAGCTTGACCACCGACCAAGTTATAAAGACTATCGCCACCATAACTATGCTGAAAATCATCAAGCCATGTTTACTGTAAGTATGGTGAAAAATTACTACTTTGTCGGACGCTGAGTTAGAGGACGTACTAAAGCGTACTCCGGCCCAAAGCCCGGCAAACAGTGCCGGCAGGCGGCCGACGATACCGACAGTAATCAGCAGCGATATACCGTTGCCGATAGACCGCTCGGTAATCAGTTCGCCCAGCCACATCAAAATCATTGAACCACCAGTTAGGGCGGCTATCATCAAAACCCACTGCAGTAGTGACGTGTTGGCCGTGATGTCGCCGATGCCGCCGATACTTTGAGCTTCCTGGCGGATTAAATAGATGGTGCCAACCGATTGGATAATGGCCAGCGGCAGGGTAAGCATGCGGGTGTACTGGTTAATCTTCTTGCGCCCGTACTCGCCCTCTTTATTCATGGCCTCCAGTTTTGGAATGGCCTTGGTCAGCAGCTGCATAATGATGCTGGCATTGATGTACGGCCCCAGGCCGACAAGCATAATTGAGAAGTTAGCCAGCGCGCCGCCCGATATAACGTTCAAAAAGCCAAATAGGCCATTGGTATTAGTCTGGGCAAAAAGATTGTCTAAAACCTGCTTAAGAGTGTGTGGGTCTGCCAGTGGCACTGGAATGTGGGCTAAAATGCGAAAAACTAAAAGCATGCCCAGCACCGCCAAAATGCGGGTGCGCATCTCTTTGTGACCTAGAGATTTAAGTATTATTCCCCAATTCATACCGGACTATTTGCCCTCATTCCTAACCAGTATACAATAGCTCGCTTTAGCAAGCCGCGTGGTTAATCTTGTTTTTTAACTTTTGGCCTTGGCAGCTGCGCGGTAAGCTCTAGTTTGCCACCGGCTTTTTCTACCGCGGTCACTGCGCTAGCGCTAGCTAGCTGGACTTTAACGGTCTTAGCGGCCTTGAGCTCGCCCTTGGTAATTAACTTTACCCGCACGTAAGGATTAGAAATCAGACCAACGTCGGCTAGGACCTGAGTGTCAATGACTGCCTTTTTAACGGTCTCTAG
This sequence comes from Binatia bacterium, assembly GCA_035542755.1. Lineage (GTDB taxonomy): Bacteria > Patescibacteriota > Saccharimonadia > Saccharimonadales > UBA10212 > RYN-425. The sequence goes on from DATKKU010000030.1 coordinate 2,866, forward strand.
TTGGCCGGTATAAACGGCTTCGGCAGGCGTCTTTTTGCTCTTAAAACCGCGGAGTTTGGGTATTTGCATAACTAGCGGCGTTTGGCCGCCCGAAAAGCCGTCTTTGGTAGGGCTTTTGCGGGCGCCCTGGCCCTTGGTACCGCGACCGGCAGTCTTGCCGCCGCCAGCGCTAATGCCGCGGCCAACTCGCTTAGCGGTTTTGGCTGAGGTTACGGTTAGTTCGTTAAATTTCATTTTTTGGCTCCAGCTTTAGCTTTGGCGGGCGTGTTTTTGGTAGTTATCCACTGGCGGGCGTCTTTCATGGTAGACAACGCCTCTACTGCGGCATAGGCCGTATTGATGCGGTTGGTAGAACCAAGCGATTTGCTCAGGGCATTCTCAATCCCGGCAACTTCCAAAACAATCCTAACTACCCCTCCGGCAATTAGGCCGGTACCGGGGGCAGCCGGCAATATCAAAATCTTAGAGCCGCCAACGCGGGCTTCTACTTCGTGTGTTAGCGTACCTTTATACAAAGGTATGGTAACCAGCTGTTTTTTGGCTACTTCGGTGGCCTTAGTTACGGCAGCCGACACGTCAGCGCCCTTGCTAACCCCAACGCCCACGCGGCCCTTGTGGTCACCAAGCACGATAAGCGCCTGGAAGCGAAAACGACGGCCGCCCTTAACCACGCGGGCAACGCGGTTAACGTAAACCACTCTCTCGTCAAACTGCTTTTCTTCAACAACCTGTGGCCCGCGGTCTCGGCGGCCATCTCTGCGATTGTCTCTGCGATTATTCATAGGTTCTGCCATATTAAAACTCCAGTCCCCCAGCCCGTGCGGCGTCGGCTAGGGCTTTAATTCGGCCGTGATATTTGCTGCCGCCTCGGTCAAAGACAACCTTTTTGACTTTGGCAGTCTTCGCCTTCTTAGCAATGGCGTCGCCTACCCAAACGGCTTTGTCGGTTAGGTTTCCGGCAACTTTTTGGCCGACGGTTGTGGCGTAAGCCAAGGTTTTGCTCTTTTCGTCATCAATTATTTGAGCCGAGATATGCATATTGCTAACGTGCACCGACAGGCGTGGTCGCTCGGAACTACCGGTGATACTGGCACGAGTTCGGTTGGACCGGCGCTGCTGATTGAGTTCTTTAGACTTAAGTCGCTGCATGATTTACTCCTTACCGCTCTTTCCGCTCTTGCGCAAAACACGCTCGTCTGAGTACTTAATGCCTTTGCCCTTATATGGTTCGGGCTTTTTCAGGGCTCTGATTTCGGCTGCTACTTGTCCGACCTGCTGCTTGCTTATACCGCTGACAGTGATAACATTTTGGTCAACGCTTACCTGAACACCTTCAGGAACTTTATAAATAACGTCGTGCGAAAAGCCTAGATTGAACTTTAAATCGCTGCCCTGGGCGGCCACGCGGTAGCCAACGCCGTTAATCTCCAGCTTTTTCTCAAAGCCCTGGCTGACACCGGTCACCATATTATTGACCAGCGAGCGCATCAGCCCGTGGCGGGCGCGGTTGGCGGCCTCGTCGTTTTCACGGGTGACTATAACTTGGCTGTCTTCTACCTTAACTTGCACGCCCGGCACGGTAAACTGCTTGAGGCTGCCCTTGCTGCCGTTGACGGTGATAAAATCAGCATCGGCCGTTACAGTAACGCCGCTTGGCAGGTTGATGGGTTGTTTGCCGACTCTACTCATTAAATGTCTCCTTTTGTAAACAAAAAACTCAAAGACCAAACACCAAAGACAAAATTTGAAGTTTGAAGTTTGAAGTTTGAAGTTTGAAGTAACGCAGTCATGATTAATACACCTTACAAATTAACTCTCCGCCCAGGCGCTTGGCCCGCGCCTCTTCTCCGGTCATGATGCCGGCCGAAGTGGAAATAATCACTATACCACGACCTCGTTTAACAAGCGGAATCTCTTTGCTTTTAACGTACCAGCGGCGGCCGGGTTTGCTCAACCGGGAAATCTCGGTAATCGTAGAATTTGTGCCGGGTAGGTTAATTACGACATCTAGGTTCTTGTGCCCCAGCTCATCCTTGGACTGCTTAACGTCTTCCAAAAAACCACTGCGCGCTAAAATCTTAGCAACCCGCTCTTTGGTCATAGAATGAGGTAAGCTGGTTTCGTCTTTACCCGCGGCAATCGCGTTGCGAATGCGGGTAATCATGTCGGCTATGGGGTCTGTGGCTATCACTGCTCTTTTCATATGCTTCCTACCAACTACTCTTAGTTACACCTGGTATTTCGCCTTTGACGGCGTGCTCTCGGAAAGACATGCGGGATAGACCGAACTGGCGCATGTAACTTCGGCCACGGCCGGTCTCAGAGCAACGGTTCTTGCGGCGAGTCGGGCTGGAGTTGCGAGGCAATAAGGCCAAGCCCTCTAAATCGCCGGCGGCCTTAAGCTCGCTGCGCTGCTGCTTGTGTTTTTGATACAATTTTTCTCTTTTGACGTCGCGCGCCAAAACTGATTTTTTAGCCATTATTCGTCCTCTCCTATAGCTCCGGCCAACATCTCCGCTCTATCTATTAGCTCGTCTGCTGTTAAAGTTTTCGCCCAGTTTCCAACGGCTACTACCGCCAAGCCGTAAGTAATAGAGTCGGGATTTTGCAGCCCTTCTCCTAAAACTGCTCCGATTGATGGGAGGCTGTCGCCAATTTCAAGTACACTCATTACTTATCTCCTTTTTCAAATGGTAAGCCGAACTTCTCCAAGAGTGCTCTGGACTGCTCGGGGTTGCCTGCTTTTATCACAAAAATTACCTGCAGACCGTGGGCGGTGGCGGTGTCTTCGTAGCTTAGCTCTGGGAATACCGACTGGTCGGTTAGGCCAAGCGTGTAGTTGCCCTGCTTATCAAAGGCTTTTACCGGCACGCCGTGGAAGTCGCGCAGTCGCGGCAGAACGATATTAATTAGTCTATCGGCAAATTCATACATCCGGTCGCCGCGGAGAGTCAGCTTAATACCAATGTTGCTGCCTTCTCGCAGTTTAAAGCTGGCGATAGACTGTTTTGCGACAGTTGGTACGGGTTGCTGGCCAGTAATTTTACGCAGCGTATTGCTGGCAATCTCTATCAGCTTCTTGTCGTCCTTAGCCCGACCGAGGCCACTATTTACAACTATTTTCTCCAGCCTTGGCACCTCGTTAACGTTACTAAGTTTCAGCTCGGTCTTCAGCTCCGGTGTCCACTTGTCGTTATATAGCTGCTTGAGGCGCGGCATGTAGACTGCTTTAGGCATTGGTTTAGTTTTAGTTGCTTCAGCCATTACTTTAGCTCCTTATCAAACTCATAGGACAAACCTACGGTTTTTCCTATCGCACCGGCAAAATGGAATACATTTTGTCGGGCTGTCTTTTCCCTTAGCCGCATCAAAAGACTCATTACTTGAGCTCCTTGCCGGAAGATTTGAGCACGCGGGTCTTCTTGCCCTTGGCGTCGGTTTTAAATCCAATGCGCGAAGGTTTTTTGGCGGCGCTATCTAGCACGCCAACTTTACTAATCCAAATAGGCTTGGTCAGCTCCACAATACCGCCCTGGGGCTTGGCCTGAGTCGGCTTATAGTGACGTTTAACGACGTTAATGCCCTCCACGGTGACTTTGTTGGTAGTTGGGTGAACGGCCAAAACTTTGCCAGTCTTGCCTTTATATTTACCACTTCTGACCATGACTGTGTCGCCGGTTTTAATTCTTATCTTATAGATGGATTTCATCTTAGAGTACCTCCGGAGCGAGAGAAATTATGCGGCTATAACCCTTTTCACGCAGTTCTCTGGGAACCGGCCCAAAAATACGCGTGCCGCGAGGAGTTTTATCATCTTCGGCCAACACCACGGCGGCATTATCATCAAATTTGATACTAGAACCATCCTTGCGGCGAATCGGCGACTGAGTTCTGACAATTACGGCTTTAACTATGCTTTTACGCTTAACGGCACCGGTTGGGTTGGCAGTTTTAACGCTAGCTACAATAATATCGCCAACCCGGGCGTAGCGGCGGCCTGAACCACCCAGTACCCTAATGCAGAGCAGCTGGCGGGCACCGCTGTTGTCGGTGGCAATTAGTCTAGTTTCCTGCTGAATCATTGTCTTCCTTCTTAGCTTTGGCTGTGGCTTCGGTCTTTGGCTTGGCTGCAACTTTCTCTGCCGGCTTGACCTTCTCAACCTCAAGCTCCACATCGGCTACGGCATCGGCCTCCTCAAAACGGGCTCCACTGCGCTCCAGCACCTGGTTTAGCTTAAAGCGTTTTCGGGCGCTTACCGGTCGGGTCTCAACTATTGATACCACGTCGCCAAGCTTGGCCTCGTCCTTCTCGTCGTGGGCCATAAACTTGGTATTTACCGAATACTGCTTCTTATATATAGGATGTGTCTTGCGCTCCGTAACAGTAATTACGATAGTTTTGGGCATACGGTCGCTGGTAACTTTACCGGTCAGTAGCTTGGCCATTTAAATTTTCTCCTTGCTGAGTTGCTCACCTAGAACTGTCAGAACTCGGGCTAAATCCTTGCGCTTGCCGCGCAGGACTCGTACATTTTGAACTTCTCCACTATATAGCCGGCGACGTAGCTCAAGTATTTCGTCGCGCAACTTGTTGCTCTCGGTAGCCAGCTCGGCAGTAGATAGCTTGCGAATTTCCACAATCTTCATTACTGCTCCTCCTTGACGATGAAGCCGGTCTTGAGTGGCAGTTTATGCCCAGCCAGGCGCATGGCCTCGCGGGCGACCTCTTCAGGGACGCCTTCCATCTCAAACAAAATTGTGCCGGGCTTTACCTTGGCCACAAAAAACTCTGGATTACCTTTGCCGCTGCCCATCTTAACGTCCTGGGGCTTGCGGGTCACGGGAGTGTGCGGAAAAACTCGTATCCAAATTTGTCCGCCGCGCTTGATGTAGCGTGTCATAGCTTGACGAGCGGCTTCTATTTGGCGGCTGGTAATGCGGTCTTTGCCCAGGCTAACCAGACCGTACTGCCCATAGCTCAGGCGCGTCAAAGAAGTTGCCGTATTTCCGTGAATACGACCCTTTCTGACTTTGCGGTACTTGGTTCGCGATGGCATTAACATTGCTTAAGCCTCACCTCTGTAAATCCAAACC
>DATKKU010000031.1:0-35268 GCA_035542755.1 Binatia bacterium
CCGTAATTCTGAGGTTCGTTGGCTTATGGATAGCCTCGACTCCCTTGAAGTTATATCGCCAAACGTTTAGTTTATCGTGGTCAACGGGCTTAGCTTCAATTCCGTATTCTTTTTGCAGAGGATGCTGTTTGCCTTGCTTGCGGAGAAGATCAAATTCTTTTTTTAATAATTCATCCACTGCAATGTTTAGAGTAAACCCAGGCATGGAGGGCCGACTTATTTTTAGCCTTGCATCAAGCCAAAAACAACGCGGGCACTCAACAAATAAATCGATTTTGCTTCGACTGAGTTTATAAACTTCTTTTTGACCGGGCTTATATGCCGGGGATCTCTCGTATGCCACTATCTATATTCTATCAGTCATACCTTTACAATAAGCCAAGTTAGCAACATCCAAAGTAGTAGCAGGAAAATTATGCCGACCAGCAGGAGTTTTTGTTTTTTAGGCATTTTAGTGCAGAGTGCCGGCAAAGATTTGCCAGGCCAGTGCCGATTGAGCTAGAAGACTTAAGATGATAAACATCCGCTCTCCAAAGATATAGTCTTCCCAGTGGCCAATTTTTTGCCGTTGAAAACCGTTGTTAATAATTATGCTGGCGAAAAGCAGCAGCATAGTTATAAATACCCAGTAAATGTAAGCCGGTAGCGGGCTGCCGTAGACATGGGAACCCCAGAGGTAGATTACCAAGACTATCCAGGGCAGCACCGCAGCCGCCAGTCCAAACCAATAGTTAAGCCAGTTGGTGGGCCTAACGACTTCAAGTAGTAGGCCCAGCAGCCCGGCCAGGGCGGTCGAACCGGCAATTAGCAGCAGCGTTGATAGGTCAAATACCCCAACGACCATAGCTATGGCTATCATCATAAGACTGCCGGTGACTGAAAAACTAATCCAGCGCTGACGGTTGATACCTGCCTTTAGGTCGGCTTGATAAACCTTGCGGTAACGCGTCACCGCCAGCAGACAGCCAAGGGCGCTCACCAGCATAAAAGCCGCGACTACGTAAGCCAGGTTAAGGTCAAAAATGCGGTGCGTGGCCGACGCCAGGACACTAGACGAAGAGACTCTGCTAGCCAACTGGTCCGTGGTCAGAAAACTAATTGTAATGGGGCGCAGGCCAGCGCTGGAGCTGCTTATAATAATAATGACCAGGGCCTGGATGGCTAGCAGGCCAGCGGCTATCAGGTTGAGCTGTTTTAGGTTTTTGTCTGAAAATTTTTTGCGTCGGCTGGCGATAGACTTGATTGAATTCATAGGATATTAGCGTTTTAGCCCCTTTTAAATACTGGTTATTATCCCTAGTTTACTTTAACGCGCGTCACTAATCCATCTAAAACGCCCGCGTCGTGCACGGCGCGGGCGTCCGTTATGAACCGTTACTAAAACTAACGGCGCTTAGCTGTCCATCGGTCGGTCAGGCCAAGAGCCAGGAAAGCGGCTAGGGCGTACACCGCCATCGCAAAGATAGCGACATAGTCTACTACCCAGCCACGATTGACGACATTGTAGCTAGGAAACACTGCACGGAAAGGCTCCAGCAGCGTGGCGGTACTTGTGTAGCACCAGTGGACGAACGTAGCGTCCGGGTTACCGTTAAAGAACCTTAGCGCAACCCTAAGCAGCAGCAGTAATTCTGCCGTAACCACAAAGAAATGCACCAGGCTTGCCACCCCCGTTCTGTGCGTAAATCGCATACAGTCTCCTTTTAGTTAATAAGCTAATGATATTCCGCCTAAAGCAAACATTCAAGCAGTTGTCCACATCCAGCTTAGGTCATGATTTCGGCTTTGCGCACTTTAGGAACAAAAGTGCTTTCAGCCTTCACATGCCCTTACGCTCAACCCCACGACTTATCCCTCAAGTCGTGGGGACCCCTTTCTAGCTTCTTGACTACGAGTTTTTGGTGTCTAGTTCGTGGATGCGCTTGTGGCCAAGCCCGTAGTAGTGGGCGACTTCGTGCCAAACGGTGTGGCCAACTCGCTTTTTTAAATCACTAAGGTCGCGGCTTGACGCCACGAGCGGATTTTTAAAAATAGTTATCTTATCGGGCAGCAGCTTAGTTGAGCCGTTGCGCTGCGGCAGCGGCACCCCTTCGTATAAACCAAGCAGAGTTTGGTCGCAGTGCAATTTAAGATTAATTCTCTGCTGCGGCGAGGGGTCGTCCTCAATTATAAAAGCTACGTTATCCAGCCGGCTTTGATAAAGCTTGGGGATTTTATCAATTGCCTCGCCCACTATGTCTTCAAATTGTTTATCGCTAACCTCAACCACTAGACTATTTATTTCAAGTTGTCTCGGCCCCATTTTAGGGCGCGGGCCATCCAGATTAATTCCTTGTAAGCAGAGTCTAGGTTCTTCTCATAGCGTTCCTGGTTTTCAGCTTTTAACTGACCGTTTTCATCAAACATATCCTGAACTCTTGGAAAATATACGCTGGTAAAAGTTACAGCTAGGCCCATCTCGCGCACCGTACCAACCAGTGCCTCTACCGCCCTTACCCCGCCCCAGCCACCGTTGCTGGCGCCGGCTATCGCCACTGGCTTATGGACGTAGTTAGATAGTTCGCTGTCCAGCATACGCTTTAAGCTACCCGGAAAGCTGTGATTATATTCCGGTGTGACTATAAAAAAGCCGTCGGCCCAGGCGGTTATTTCGGTATAGCGCGGGTCTTTGCCCTCTGGGTCGTTGCCGTCGCCAGGAAAATTAAAATCGTTAGGGTCAACGAACTTTAGCTCCAGCTCGGGCAGGCGCTTGCCAAACTCAAAGACGTACTGGGCGGCTTTGATGGATTCGCGCTTGGCACGCTTAGTGCCAGCCAGCACCGCAATATTTAACTTTTGATCCATTATTTGCCAGCCTCCACCGGGGCGTACGGGATGTGACACATATCAAACCATGAGACACCCGACATCGCGGGTTTCTCATCGCGCAGGCAAAATGGAATACATTTTGTCTGGCTACTCATCCCGATGTAGCCTCCACCGGGGCGTACGGGATGTGACACATGCCGATACCGGTTTTTTGAGTAAATTTTTGATGTTCTTCTTCGGCCGGCCAAAAGGTTCCAGCCTTCTCAACGGTGGTTACGACTTTGGCGTCGGTTCTATACTTGTTATATTCGTCTATCATTTTCTGAGCGGCTTTTTTCTGAGCCTCGTCCAGGTAAAATATAGCCGAACGATACTCGTCCCCGACATCTGGACCCTGGCGATTTAGCTGTGTTGGGTCATGCATCCGAAAGAACTGCATGAGTAAAGTATCATAACTCACTTTGGCTGGATCAAAAGTAATCTTTACGGCTTCGGCGTGCCCGGTTTTTCGGCTAGCAACGTCCCAATAGGTAGGGTCATCTTTATGCCCGCCGATGTAGCCGACCTCAGTCTCAACTACTCCCGGTACTTCATCAAAATAAAACTGAACTCCCCAAAAACACCCGGCAGCAAATATCGCGATACCACGGGCCGCCCTACCCTGCCCAGCGGGCAAGCCGCTGGCCCCGGCAGGCTTTTGGCGCATTGCGGCGTCAGAAGCTCCAGTGCTCATTCAAAGTACCTCTTTGTACATTTCTCTGCGCCTTCGCTTCTTCCTTGCACTGCATCCAACCCCGGTGTCGCTAAATTGACTCATAGTTTTATTTTACCTAAATCTCCGTTAAGGACCACCGCCGTTAGGGCTTCTTCCCAGTAGTTGCTGCTTTTATCAACGGCGTTGAGTATAAATACCGGCTTGCCAAGATAGGCCGCCAGCCCCCACTCCATCAGCCCGTTTGGCCCAAGATATTTGGGCTGAGCCGGCTTATCATCATTAACAAGAAGTATGGCGTCGCCTTTGGCGATTTCGTCAAAGTGGGCCCGCATTTTACTAATTTTTATAGGCACGTCCTTTGGATCATTGTGCCAAGTTTTTACTTTATCAATGTCGTAATCGCCGCTTTGCTTCATTTTTTCAGCTGTAGCCGGTACCACAACTTTGTAGCCCCTTGCCCTCAGTTCATCGGCGACTTCATTGCAGTGTTTATAAAACGAGCCGCTAGAACAGATTACAATCGTCTTTTTATCTGCCATCTCACTGCTCGAATCTGAGGCGTTTGATTAGCCAATCTCGCGGCAAGATTGATAAGAACCAGCCGGCCCGCGGGCCACTGTCTTTATCAATAAGCGCCCGGTACAAAGGCTTAAAAACCTGCTCCGGTTTTAAGTCCATACTCTCTTTAATGGCGTAGACGGCCTTATGAAACCACTCACCATCGGCATCAGCCGGCGCATTAACTATTTCGTCGGCTAGTTTGGCTAGATAGGCCTTTTCTTCATCACTAAATTTACTGGCGTCAACTTTATCGGCCAGTTCAAACTTAACATCTTCCGGCGCCCATTTGTCCAGCCACTGCTCAATAAACTTTAGTTCGTCCTTAATGATTTGGATGTTTTGGTCAATTTCGTATTTCGGGTAAGTTCGTCTGATTATGTCTATTGTTTTATCGGGGTCTTTGAGTGCCGCCTGATAGCTAGCTGCCAGATGCGAAAATGGCACTCGGCTAATTACCGGCTCCAGGTTGTGCCGGCAAAGAAATATCAGCTGTTCCTCGTCGGGCGTTTTAGAAGTCTTGTTTAGCAGCTCGGCAAACTCGTCTATTAGCTGAGCTACACCGTGAACTGGGTCAAAAAACAGCAGCTTATCGGGAGACGAACGCAAAATAAAATAGCGAGCGACTTCTGGAGGCAGGACCGACACCACTTCACTCATCAAAATTCCGTTGCCTTTGCTGGCGCTCATTTTTTTGGTGTCGCCGGCCCGATTTACAAAATTATAGGGCACCGGAATTGGTGGGCTGGCTTTGAACACTTTTTCCATAAGCGCCGCTCCGGTGTCGTAGCTGCCGCCTTTGGTGGAGTGGTCCCTGCCCGAAGGCTCCACGCGAACGCCCAGCAGCCACCAGCGGGCCGGCCAGTCCAGCCGCCAGTTAAGTTTAACCTTGCCCTGCTTATAGCTGGTGGTTTGCTCGGTATCATCGGCACCTAAATATGTAAGTTCCTTAGCGGCGGTATTGATGGATACAAACCGGCGGTTTTTTAGATAGCCGTCTTCGTTGACCTGAATCGGTGCCCAGTCTTTTTCTAGTTTACGGCCCGATACTTCTTCTAAGACTTTGCGGACCTCCGGCAAATTTTCCAGAGTCTTTTCTATGGCCGTAACAAAAAAATCGCTTCTATATTTTTCGTGACTCCTGATAACGTCTATTTCTATGCCCAGCTTGGCAACACTGTCTAAAAAGTCCTGCAGCGCATAGTCGGCGTAAGAACGGTCCGAGCCATCTGGCGCTGGCATATCGCACAGTGGTTTGCCCAGGTACTGCTCGTAGTCGGCCGGGACTCCGGCCGGGACTTTTCTAAAACCGTCCAGGTCATCCACAAAGTGCACGTGACGAGCACTACGGTCTTTTTGTTCTAGCGCCAGCTTAATAGCATCGCAGGTAATAATTTCGCGAAGATAACCCATGTGGTAACCACCGGACGGCGAAATGCCGGACTCAACGATTACTTCGCCTTCCGGGAACCGGTCAATAACCTCTTTCACAACCTCGTTAAGCCACTGCATGACTACATTTTACCTTTTTCAAACCTGATTGTTAGAGTAAAAATTAGGAGATAGAGATTATCTTGTAGCTGACGCCTTTGAGTTCTATCTTGTCGCCGACTTTTTTGCCAAGCAAGGACTTACCAATTGGAGATTCGTCACTGACTTTACCATTCAGCGGATCAGCTTCCATGGTGCCAACGACTTGAAACTGCAGAGTTTTGCCATCTTTGAGTTTGACAATGGAGCCCAGGCGGACCTCGCCATTGCTTTTGGGTTTCTTGATAATCTGCACATTTTGCAGGATGTGTTCCAGCTCGCCAATGCGGTTTTCTAACCTGTCCTGCTCCTCGCGAGCACTCTGGTATTCAGCGTTTTCGCTCAAGTCGCCCAGTTCGCGGGCCTGCTTAATCCGACCAGCCACATCGGGTCGCTGGGCAATAAGGCCTTTGAGCTCGTTATCAAGCTCGTCTACGCCTTCGCGGGTTAAGTTAAATAATTTTTTCATCGTTCTTTAGCCTCCTGGGCTTACAAGCAGCCCTGGTTTGGTTTCTCCGAAGCCAATTTAAGGTTTCCGTAGATTATACCAGACTTTTAAGTCTGTCAACCGTCACCTGCACCGCAGATGCGGCGGCCACTATTTGAGTATCTTCTTTGCTACGACTTTTAAGTTCAAAGCCGCCGGCCTGCAAACTTTTGTCGCTAATCACCAGGCGCAGTGGCATGCCCATTAAATCGGCATCGGCAAACTTTTCGCCGGGACGAGTATCCCGGTCATCAAAGATAACTCTTATGCCAGCATCAGTCAAGGCCTTGTAGGTGTCTTCGGCGGCTTGGCTAACCTCGCGATTGTCGCCCAAATTGGCCAAATATACCTGATAAGGAGCCACTGAAGCCGGCCAAACCAGACCCCGCTCGTCGGCAAAGTGCTCGGCCAGCAGACCCATTAGACGGCTGATACCAATGCCGTAACTGCCCATAATGATGGACTGCTGCTTGCCCTCTTTATCTGCGTAATAAATGCCGAGTGCATCCGTGAATTTGGTGCCCAAAGGAAAAATGTTGCCCACCTCTACAGCCTTGCACTCGGTCAGTCTTTCTTTGCTGGTGCCTAACTTTTCCAGAGATTTAAAGTCATATATCTCTTTATTGATGGCAAATCCCTTTTCTTTATCCAGGTAAATTGTGTCCTCTCCAATTTGGCTCAAAGTCTGGAATTCTCGGCTAAACTCGCTAAAGTAGCCGCCGCTGGCATAGGTCGGATAAGTTACCTCGCCCAGGCCTATACGAGCATAGACCTTCATATAAGCGGTCGTCATTTTGTCATAAAACTCTTCATGCTCCTCTTGGTTGCGACTCAGCGAATAGAGGTCCTTCATCACAAATTCGCGGCCGCGCAGCAGCCCGCTTTTGGCCCGCAGCTCGTTACGATACTTGTTTTGAATCTGATAAACATAGGCTGGCAAATCCTTATAAGACGGAATGTAGTCGCTCAGCGCCTCGGCGATTGGCTCTTCGTGGGTCAGACCAATGCCTAGTTCGGCGCCATTTTTCAGCTTGGTCTTAAACCAGTTGTCAACGACGTTATCGTCCCAGCGGTCGGTCCTCTCCCACAGTTCTTTAGGCTGCAGCACGCTCATTTGCAGTTCTTCGCCGCCAGCGGCGTTCATCTCATCTCTGACAATATTGGCTATGTTGTCCAGCGTTTTTTTGCCGAGCGGTAAATAGCTATAGACGCCGGCCATTTCTTTATGGATATAGCCGGCACGAATCAGCAGCTGGGCATTATGGGCCTGCTCGTCGGCCGGCACCTGCTTACGGGTTTTGATAAATGACTGACTACGTCTCATTGCCCTTTTATTCTAGGCTAAAAGATTATCCCGTGGAAGTGGACCGAAAATGCCACGAGGTTATTAAGGGCGTGAACCAGCATGCCGGCGTACAGAGCACCGGTATTTTCGCGCAGATAAACCAGCACCAAAGACAGTACAAAGGTGTCTATACCGGCCGACCATAACAAGCTGGCGGTAGCGCCGGTTTCCAGATGCGCCGCGCCAAAAATAAGGCTGGTTAAAACCATTGCCGGTACAAACTTAAATTTTTGCCTAAGGCCGCTATAAAGGTAGCCGCGCACCAGTATTTCCTCGCCTATCGGCGGCAAAATTACTAGCGCCACAAACGCCAAGACTATATCAACCGAACCATTTAGGCTGTTAAAGCCAACGTTCTGATTGCCTTTATCAACACTTGGTGCCAGGCCGTCAATCATAAAACCGACTATCGTTAAAAGTACATAAAATGTAAAAAACCCAGCTAGGGCTTTCCATAAATCGCCTAAAACGGGGCGGCGGCCAAGACCAATGACCGACAGTGGCAACTTCTTCGTTTTGACAATCCAGATAGTCAAAAATGCCGCTAAGCCCTCAGCTATAAGAACGTAAAAGAATTGGGCCACTGGCAACTGGTCCAGGCCGGAGGCGTGCCCATGAACTACTGTTAGCCCAATCCCTACAATAATGGCTGCAATTAGCTGGCTGATTATAAAGATTGCCAGAACATTGGTGATAATCAGCCAAGGGCTGCCTAAGCTGCGTTTGGCCGGAGTTGGACGACGCCAACTGAACAATTTTTTGACTCTATTTGACACCGCTAGTTGGGTGTTTTTAGAGGAATCTTCGGACATCTACAACCGTTATTACAACCATTAGGCTAAGTAGTACAGCCATGCCGGTGGCTACGGCCTTCTCTTCTGCCGACCGGCTTAAAGGACGTTTTAGAACAAGCCTTGAGAATAAAATCATGAATAAACGCCCACCGTCGAGAGCCGGAATGGGCAGAACGTTAAAGATGGCTAGCGTTAAGGATATAAGAGCAATAATAGCCAGCATATACTGGTAGCCAATTGAGCCGGTGCCCCACAGAATTTTAAAGATGGCTACCGGGCCGCCGACTTGGCTAGTGGCCTCGGTCTGACCGGCCTGGCGGGCCACGGTGTTATGGCTGGCAAAGCCAGCGATTAAAGAGCCCAGCCCGGCCAGGGCGTGCCCCAGCCCAACAAACGTCAGTTTGGTTAGCTGCCAGGTAAAACCGGCGGCCACAATCGGCGCGCTCCAGGTAGAGCGGACAAACTCCAGGCCGTACGGCTCTACCCCGAGATACCCCTTCGGATTATCGGTATTAAGTGACGGTGCGACCTCGGCCTTTGAGCGCAGCTGAACGGTCTTTGTCACCTGGTTGCCGTCGTGGGCGAAGGTGACTGTCACCTTTTGACCGGCAAAACCGGTGGTGGCGTTTTTGAGGTCTTCGGGTTGGGCGATTTTAATAGTTTTTTGGCCGTTACTAATAGAGATAATCTGGTCCAGACCGCTTAACCCAATCTTTTTGGCCGGCGAGTTTGGCTCTATATATATGACTAGCACTTCTTGTTTGCTGATTTTGGTGTCGCTCTTGACGCTAAACTGGTCTACGCCAAATTGGTCGGTGGTAATAAGCTTGGGCAGGCCGATAACCGCCAGTGCCGTCAGCATTAAAAAAGCCACAATTAGATTCATAGTGACGCCGGCCAGCAGAATTTTAGTTTTAACTCCAAGAGTGGCCGCGCCAAAGCTGCCTTTGGTCTTGTCGCCATCATGCTCGCCTTTTAGTTTTACAAACCCGCCTATCGGCAGCCAGTTTAAACTCAAGTGCATTCCGCTTTTAAGTTTTCTAGACCAGGCCCTGGGCGGAAACCCCAGACCAAACTCCTCTACATCTACACCGTTTCGGCGGGCGACTATAAAATGCCCCCACTCGTGGACTAAAACCAGGCCAGTAAACAGAGCAAGAGCTACTATAAATAGAAAGAGCTGCATCTGATTTATTCTATCACGCTAAAGCTGAGGCCCGCCTGAGGTTAAACTGTTAGGACCTCTTGCTCTTTGGCTTCAGCCAGTGATTCGGCCTCGTTTTTTTGGGCGCTAACCAGTTCGTCTATTTGCTTTTCAAAGCGACTCAGCTCGTCTTTACTAATCTGTTTATCCTTTTCGGCTTGGGTGCCAGCGCGGATTGCCTCGTGACGAATGTTGCGGGCCGCCACCAAGCAGTCCTCCAGCTTTTGATTGACTATTTTGACCATCCCGGCGCGGCTTTCCTGAGTTAGTGGCGGAATTTGAATTCGCACTACCCTACCGTCATCGGCTGGGTTGAGCCCCAGCGAAGAATCAGCGCGGATGGCTTCAGATACAGCCTGTAAATTGGCCGGGTCAAAGGGCGTAATTTGCAGCAGCTGGGCTTCCGGCGCGGTAATCCCGGCTACGGCTTTTAGCGGCATGGTTTGCCCGTAAACTTCTACGCTAACGTTATCCAGCATGCCGGGGTGGGCCCGACCGGTGCGAATTTTGCCCAGTTCCTGACGGAAGTGGTCGGTTGCGCCGGCTAATTTAGATTTTGTGTCGCTTGCAACTTGGCTGGGATTCATATACTTCCAGTCTAACACGGGTGGTTTTATGCGCTTATAATATAAACTCTAGTTATGAACGCCAGGTACAATTTTTATTCAAAGCCGGAATATTACCAGAAACTGATAGACGAGATTTCAAAAGCAAAGTCCGGCGACCGAGCGGCCCTGGCCAGTATGGGCTTGAAACTGCAGGAACCCCACGTTAGCGAAATTATCCAACAGCTGACTAAGGCAGCCAGCCGCGGAGTCAACGTACAGCTATGGATTGATGCCCGCAGTTTTTTACTGTGGCCAGAAAGCATGAGACCCGGGCCACTATTTTACCGGGGGCATCTGCCCAAAAAATTAAAAGAGCCGTTTAAAAGTCAACTTCTGTCTTTGGATGCCCTAAAAAGTGCCGGTGGCCACTACGCTATCGTCAACCAGCCTGCCCGCCGTCTTAGCCTGCCGTTTGCCGGCAGATCGCACCTTAAACTAGCCGTCATCAACGACTACCTTATGCTGGGTGGCTGCAATTTAACATCCGCCGATGAGATGGACATGATGGTCGGCTGGCGCGACATCGTAGCGGCGGATTTACTCTATGAACTAACGGCTAAGGTAGTCGCAAATAAAAAAGTCCGGGCCGCAATCGGCGACAAAGACATTTTGCACAAACTGGGTCCCAGGACCGAGCTGCTGATAGACAGCGGAGTGCCAAAACAGTCGGCTATTTTTGATAGGGCTCTTAGGCTAATTGATGAAGCCGAGCAGTCGGTCTTTATCGTCTGCCAGTATTACCCCAACAGCGTTACACTGGCTCATTTAAAGGCTGCCTACCGGCGAGGTGTGAAGGTCACGATGGTCTATAATCACCCGTCGCAGCACGGATTTTTGCGCAGTGGTCTACAGAACATGGTTATTTTAAGAGAACGCATGCGGACACCTAATCGGCTTTTTCAGGGCCAGCTGCAAAAGGACCTGCCATTCCTGCACGCCAAATTAGTTGCTACCGAACAGGCTGCCATCATCGGTAGCCATAATTTTGTACCGGCCGGTGTTAATTTGGGAACGGCCGAAATCGCCCTGCTTGACCGAAGCCCCGATTTTTCTAAAGCCTGCGTTGATGCCATAACTGCTCAGCTCAACTTTTAACCAGCTTATGCTTGATAAATGTTAACTTATAGGGTATAGTTTGCCGATTATGACGGAGACAGTTGCCGACACAACTACTGAGGCTGCGCCCCATAAAGATTTAGAAATCTATTCCAGCGAGCAGTACTTTCATGCTCTAGCTAGAGATATAGCCGACACTAAATCCGGCGATAGAGTGGCTATTATGACGATGAGCTTTGAACCTTCTGAGCCCCTGGTACAAGGCGTGCTAGAAGAATTTAAGGCAGCCGGAGAGCGAGGCGTTGAGGTCGCTATCGGCGTTGATGCCTTTACCTTTTTAGTAAATGACGACAAAAAAAGTATGGGGCCGCTATGGCTGCCAATGCCCTTTGGGCAAGCAACTTACAAAAAGCGCATAGAGACTCTGGAAGATATAACCAAGGGCCCAAATGCTAGTTATAGCGTAATAAATAAACCCGACCACCTTTTTAGCAACCCGTTCGCCGGCCGTTCTCATCTGAAACTCGGTTTGGTCAACGACAAGGTCTATATAGGCGGTCCCAACTTTCACAAAAGCGAGCGCACCGATATGGTGGTGGGGCTGGAAGACCCGGAAGTGGCCGACTGGCTGTATAGCCTTTCTCAACGAATTATCTCCGCCGGCCGCACAGATACCGTGCTGGGAAGCGAGGACCAAGACGTGGAGATTGATTCAGACACCCGAATCTTAATAGACGCCGGGAGGCCGCACCAATCTGCGATACTGGACGAAGCCCTTAGCCTAATTGATAATGCCAATGACAGTCTGATAGCTTCGTTTCAATACTTTCCGACCGGCATAGTCTCGGAGCATCTAGCGGCCGCTAGCAAACGCGGGGTTGAGGTTAGGCCGTTTCATAATCACCCCAGCGTCCATAGCACACTTGTCGGCTTTCACGAACGACTGGCGATGCTTAAACAGGTTGTTTCACTTCCTGGAGAATTTTTTAAAGACCAGCTGCCCAAAGGGGCAAACGTCTTGCACAGCAAAGCTATAGCCAGCGATAATTCCGCCATGGTCGGCAGCCACAACAATGTTTATCACGGTGTTAAATACGGAACTCCGGAGATTGCCCTGTTGCGCCACGACGCAGAGTTTGCCCACCAGGTTGGCGGTCTCATAATAGAACAGGTCCGGGCGCTGAGCATACCGGCGACCGAGACAGAACCAACCGACAGCGACGAGCTGTTCGGCCTACCAAGCACCCACTAAAGCCTAGTTAACTTCGCCCAGGACCATGCGCGAAAAGCGCCGTACAACGATATTTTCGCCCAATTTAGCAATGTGCTCTTTTATATACTCGCCGACAGTTTGGTCGGGATTTTTTACGTAAGGCTGGTTTAGCAAGCACTTTTCTGCGAAGTATTTGCTCAACTGGCCGTCAACTATCTGAGCAATCATTTTATCCGCTTTACCGTCGGCCTTGGCCTTTTGCTTCAGCTCGGCTTCAACTGCCTTTTTATCTTCTTCAGGCACGTCCTCGGCGCTTACATACTCTGGAGCGGCGGCGGCGATATGCAGGCTGATATCCTTAACCAACTCCTTAAATTCGTCGGTCTTAGCAACAAAATCAGTCTCGCAGTTAACTTCCAAAAGCACGCCAATTCGGCCGTCGTGTACGTAGCTGCCGATTAGGCCGGAGCGAGCTTCGCGCTCCGAGCGCTTCTCGGCTTTGGTTAGGCCCTTTTTACGCATAGCGGCCAGCGCCTCGTCAAAGTCGCCACCGGCTTCAACCAGAGCTTGTTTAGCGTCGGTTATACCAACGCCGGTTAATGACCGCAGACGCTTAATTTCGTCAATTGAGATATCAGCCATTACTCTTCTTCGGCCTCCTCTTTGGTTGCTTTTGCAGCTGGCTTGGCCGGCTGCTTGACGTCAGGTTTCGTGGTGGCTACAGCCGGTTTTTTAATTTTGGCCTTGCCGTCTTCAATGGCGGCTTGGACGTAGTCCAAAATCAAATTGATGGTCTTAGTGGCATCGTCGTTGCTGGGAATTGGGTAGTTGACTAGCGACGGGTCGGCATTGGTATCCACCAGCGCCACAACCGGCACGCCTAGTTTTTTGGCTTCCCGTACGGCGTTGATGTCATTTAGGACATCCACCACAAATACGGCTCCGGGCTTAGCACCCAACTCTTTGATGCCGCCGTAGTACTTGTTCATGTCTTCAATTTCTTCGGCAAAGCGCTGGACTTCCAGCTTGCTGTAACGGTTGGCCAGCTCGCCGGTTATCATGCGAGTCTCTAGATCTTTAAGGTGTCGGACACGGCCGCCAATGGTCGTTTGATTGGTCAACATGCCGCCCAGCCAACGCTCGGTAACGTAGGGCATGCCGGTTGCCAAAGCTACCTCTTTAACCTTGTCCTTAGCCTGACGCTTGGTACTAACCAGCAGTATTTGCTTGCCGCTTGCCGCCGTGTCGCGCAGAAATGCCAGGGCTAAATCTAGAGCCTCGACAGTTTTAGTTAAATCTATGATGTGGCTGCCCTCACGCTTGCTATGAATGTAAGGCGCCATTTTAGGGTGCCAGCGGCTGGTTTTATGCCCAAAATGAGCACCAGCTTCTAGCAATTTTTTAATATCTACAGTATCTGTAGCCATTTAGAATCCTTTCTCTTTGCAAGGTTTTTGCCCGGAAAGCTCCTGCACGGAACCAACCAGGAGGATTTATAAACCTCACTGCTTAATGTTACTTATTTCATTCTACCTCTGTTAGGCGGTTTTTACAAGCCCTAAATGTGTTTGACCCACAGAGGTAAAACCGCTATAATAGCCGAGTTATGAAAAAGGGACTACACCCAGATAACTATCGCCCGGTAGTGTTTCAGGATTTGAACAATAACACCACTTTCCTGACCCGCTCTACTGTCGCCACCGACGAAACCATTACATTGGACGGTGCTAGTTACCCTTTGGTTAAAATTCATATCAGTTCTGCCAGCCACCCATTTTTTACCGGTGAAGAGCGGATTGTTGACGTAGAGGGCCGAGTTGATAAGTTTAAAGCTCGCCAGGCAGCTGCTGCTAAAGCCAAAGAGGCCCGCGTTGCCGCTAAGCCCAAAGCCAAGAAAGCCGCCAAGGCCGAATCTCAGAAACTCGGCGCTCGCCCAGTCAAAGCCGCCCAAGAATAACTTTATAAACTTTAAAACTCCTCTTGCCTATTTTCAGAGGAGTTTTTATATACTGGAGGATAGCTATGGATGCCAAAGAGCAAAACTTAAGAGAGGAATACGAAGGCCTGCAGGCGCGCTTGCAGGACCCGGCTATCTATTCCTCCAGAGAATATCCGGAACTGGCCAGGCGGGCCTCAGAATTAGAACAGATTGTACGGCTTTTTGACGAGAAGATTAATCTGGAGAGCAGATTGGCCGAAGCCCAAGACATGGCGCTGGTTAACGACGCCGAGCTGGCCGAGCTGGCCAAAGGCGAAGTTGCCTCCCTGCAAGAGCAACTAGCCCGCAATGAAGAGGTGCTGGCCGAAGTTTTGCTGCCTAAAGATGTAAATGAGCAGCGCAATGCCATCGTTGAAATCCGGGCGGCAGCCGGCGGTGACGAGGCCAGCTTATTTGCTGGCGAACTCTACCGCATGTACATCCGCTTTTGCGAGGCTCACGGCTATAAAACCGAACTGGTTAGCGAAAGTCCCAGCGAGGCCGGCGGTTTTAAAGAGATAATTTTTGAAGTTCGGGGCGACGGCGCCTACAAATCTTTAAAGTTTGAAGCTGGCGTGCACCGCGTGCAGCGGATTCCGGTCACCGAAAGTCAAGGGCGCATCCACACCAGTACTGTAACCGTGGCGGTTCTACCGGAGGCTGAAGAATCCGATATAGAAATTAAGCCGGAAGAGCTGAGAATTGACGTGTTTCGGGCCAGCGGCCACGGCGGCCAAAGCGTTAATACTACTGACTCGGCAGTACGCATCACCCACCTGCCCACCGGCATTGTGGTATCTCAGCAAGACGAGAAAAGCCAAATTAAAAACCGTGCTAAAGCCATGACCGTGCTGCGTTCTCGTCTGCTTGCTCAAAAAATTGAACAGGAACAACAAAAACTGGGCGATGCCCGCCGCTCGTTAATTGGCAGCGGCGACCGCAGCGAGAAAATCCGCACCTATAACTTTCCGCAGGACCGTATTACCGACCACCGCATTGGCTACAGTCGCTCTAACTTACCCGGCGCGCTGGACGGCCAAATAGACGACATTGTGCAGAAGCTGGCCGACTACGAGCTGCAGCTTATCAAAAGCGAGAGTTAATGACCGCTGGGCAGTTTTTACGGATGGGCACCGATGTACTCAAGGCTAATGCCGTAGCCTCGGCCCGCTTAGATTGCCTGGTTTTAATGGAAGATTGCCTAAACCGCGACCGAGCTTGGCTGCTGGCGCACCCGGAGACCAAGATATCTACCGAGCAGCTGAGAAAACTAAACAAAAGGCTGGCTCGCCGGGCTAAACACGAGCCGCTGGCCTATATCCGCGGCTTCTCGGAATTTTATGGCCGACGCTTTAAGGTCAATAAGCGTGTCCTGGAGCCCAGGCCAGAGTCCGAGACAATGATTGACCTGCTCAAAAAACTGCCGCTTGGCTCTAAGCCAGCAATTGCCGATGTTGGCACCGGCAGCGGCTGCTTGGGGATTACAGCCGCCCTGGAGCTGCACGACCCAAATATAGATTTATATGACATTGATAGCGCCGCACTGGCCGTGGCCAGGCACAACAGCGTGATGCACGAAGTGCACCTGCACGCCTATAAGCGCGACTTGCTGCGCCGAGTTACTAAATCCTATGACGTCATACTAGCCAACCTGCCTTACGTACCGACGACCTGGAAGATTAACGAAGCCGCCAAGGCCGAACCACGGTTGGCGATTTTTGGCGGCAAAGACGGGCTGGATGTTTACCGGCGATTGTTTGAGCAGCTAGCTAAGTTAGATAAAAAGCCAGCCTTTGTGCTAACCGAGTCTTTGCCGCCCCAGCACCAAGCACTAATTAAAATTGCGCGCACAGCCGGCTACAGAAAACTCCGCTCCCGTGACTTCATCCAAGTATTTTCTTATCAAAAGTCTTAGCTACTTGGAACCGCGGCTAAAGTAGCCTTGACGGTGATGGTCTTATCGCCGCGGATAACGGTTAGTGTTACGGTGTCACCAACTTTGAAGCGACTCAAGGCGCTGGTCAGACTGGTTTTACTATCTATAGTTATGTCGTTAACTTTGGTGATGATGTCTTTTTCCTGCAGGCCGGCCTTGTCGGCTGGGCTGCCGGCAATCACCGACGGTGTTCCGTCAGAACTCGGCACAACGTAAGCCCCCTGGTTAACGCTTAGGTTGTATTGATAGGCAACGTCCGGCGTTAGCGATACATAACGCACGCCGAGGTACGGCTGCTGCAGCTTGCCAGTGGTTAGGACACTGTTTATAAGGCCCTTGAGGTCGTTAATCGGCTGGGCAAAACCGATGTTCTGAGCATCAGAAGCTACAGCGGTGTTGACACCGATTACCTGCCCGTTGATATTGACCAGCGGACCGCCAGAATTGCCTTCGTTGATGGCAGCGTCGGTTTGGAATAAGTCGGTTAGATTCTCGTCGGTCTGCGTACCACTTTGGTCACCGGCCGTTACGTCGCGACCATAGCCCGAGATTATGCCGCTTGTAACGGTATTTTGAAACTGGCCCAGAGCATTACCAATGGCCACCACTCGATCGCCCACCTGCATCTGTGAGGAATCACCAAGTGTTACCGGCACAAGAGTTTTGCCCTTTAAATCGCCAATTTTTAGAAAAGCCACGTCCTGACTACTGGAGTCGCTGCTGCGACCAATCACCTGCACATTGTCGTAGCGCGTACCATCAGACAGAGTCACGCTGACGTTGGTAGTGCCGTCCGGCACGACGTGTCGGTTGGTCAGAATAATCCCATCAGCGCTGATAATAAAGCCGGTGCCGGCAGCCTGCTGACTGGAGGGCTCAGAAAATCCAAAGAAATCCTCGGAGGTCACCTGGCTGGTAACGTTAACGCTAACCACACTTTGGCCAACGGTCTTGGCAATTTGAGATATAAGCGTGCCTTCGTCGGATACAAATTGTTGCTTAAGCGCCGTGGAAGAACTAGCCGTGTGGTTGTGGCTATATATCATGGCTCCTGCCCAGCCGCCGAGCAAACTTACCAAAAATAGCAGCACCACTAGGCCTGCGATCAGGCCGGTTTTTTTAGAAGGCTTGGGAGCTTTTTTTACACGCTGCCAGTCGGGTTTTTTGATAGACAAGTTATAACGGTCCGACTTTGTGGAATAAGATACAGCGGCTGGTTGGCCACCAGAAGTTTTTTTATTTTGTCTGCTAGGAGCGGTTTCTTCCATACGCTACATATAATTTACTATAAAGCTGAAACGCTGCTGAGAATAAATTTAGACCGTGGCGCCGGACCAATCCGACAGCACCAAAATTACCAGAAGGATGGCAAACATGATTACAAGCAGCTGCCGTTGCAGTAACTTGGTTAGCCGGTCCGAAGCCTCCAGATAATAAAGTGTCGCCAGGCTGTAACCTATAGTGGTTAAGATGACAATTATCTGCGGTATGGTGCCGTAATAAAGCAGCCAGTGCCCCAATATAAAGGCTAAGGAGGCCGAAAAATAAGCCCAGACGTGCGACAGCAGCGCCGTTTGGGACTCTTCAAAACTGGTAAAGAAATGGCGAGCCGACAAATAGGTAACCAGCCAGGTTCCGGCAACCAGTAGCGCCAGCGAGCTGTCACCAAATTTTAGATAAAGCACAAACAGACCAAGCAGCTGGCCTATCATAGCCTGGGCCGAAACGCTGAGCACATCGCTTCTGGGTTTTAGCCAAACCAGCCAGACGCCGTATATAAATGTCCAAAAAAGCTGCCACCAGACCACCGACGTATTGGCCATAAACAGCACCAGCGACAGTCCCACCATAATGTCAACGCCGTTACTGACAATGTTAGCCAGCCAGTAGTGAGGCCGGACCGAAAATATGCGCCACTTGGACAGCAGTATTAGCAGTATAGCCAGGCTTACAAAATCTATGCGCACCAAAACGTAGGCTAAAATTGGCAGCATCACAAGCAGCGCCAAATGGAAAAGGTGAGAAAAGCCGCGTGTCGGCTTAATTTTGGACGGAAGTCTGGCTGGAATTACTCGCATCTTTACCTAGGATTATAACAAAACTGGTGCCGGCTGGCGGCGTTAGCTTTACACCGCTAGGAATTGAGCCAACGGCGGTGACTTTAAAGCGCTCCTCAAGATAGTGCTTGGTGTACTTGTCCTTGCCATGAGTTAGGTCAACAATGGTAGTTGTCGCCGGGTTGGTAGTCGGGGCGTTAGTAATCGTCGTAACGTTATAGCCATAGGATTTCAAAACATTGGCCGACGCAGTAGCCAAGCCCGGAATATCGGTAGCGTTATATACGGCAACCTGGGCATTTTCATTGGCTATAAAGCTGTCTTTTAGGGCATTTCTAACGAAACTTTGTATATCGGCGTACTGATACAGTCCGGCTTTTGGCTCTACCACCGAAGCCGTGCCAATATTACCGGTGGTCAGATAGTCGTGCGGCGCGGTGACCAAATCCAGCGAGCTAATGCTAGCAGATGGCACTTTTTGGATAATTTGATATAGCTTTGTCATATCGTTTAACGAAAAATCGGTGTAGACGTTGCTACCCAAACTGCTTAGCAGACTGGAGATTTTTGCCGGATTGCTAAATGTCCCAGCCGAAAAGGTCTTGTCTTTTAAGGCACTCAGCAGCAGACGCTGGCGCTGGGCGCGCACAAAGTCGCTGTCGTTATGACGCTCGCGCGCAAAATATAAGGCCTTTGTTCCGTCAAAGTGCTGCTCGCCTGCCGGCACGTTGAGCGTGTAATACTGATTGGCGGTGCCTTCTATCCAAAATGTTTCGTGGGCCGACTCTTCCTCAGGCACATTGGCGTCTACCCCACCAACGGCGTTAATCATCTGCTGAAAGGCTTTAAAATCTACCACCACGTGATAGTGAATCGGCACGCCAATGACCGATGTTAGAGTCTGGTCCAAGGCGTTTAGCCCGTCGTTTTCCTGCCCGGCCAGAGTTTTGGCGCGCGAAGACGATTTGGCGTTAGAGTAAACGGCGTTAATTTTCTCGCTGCCGCCGCCAGGTGCCATTATCCATAAGTCGCGCGGAATGCTGAGTAGCGCCACTTTATGATTAATCGGGTCAATGCTGGCCAGCATTATGGTGTCGGTCAAATCAGCACCTTCATGGCCTGGGCCGCCAACACCAAGCAGCAGTACATTAATGCGCCCATCGCCCTCGCCCTTGAGCTGATTGATATCAATGTTTTCGGCTAGCGCCGGAGCCTTTCCGCCGCCCCTAAAAAGATGGCGCTCGGTTATATAAACCTTGGCGCCAAAGTAGGCACCACCAATAATTAGCAGCGCCAGCACTGCCAGCATTGCCCGCTTCAGCCCCTTGCGTGTCTTTGGATGTTTTTTAGCAAAGCGGCGCTTCTTGTCATGCTTGTCAGCTTTATCGTCAAGCACTATCGGCTCATTTAGCAGCGCATCCACTTCGGCGGCCTCTGGAGTATGGCCCATCTCGCGCGGTGCTTGTCGCATCGGATGAAATCCATCGCTCTTACTATGGTAGTTGCCAAGCCCTTCTGCAGAGTTCTTCACTGGCCGATAAGACTTAATCGGCATGCCCAGCACCCGTCCATCAGATACAAACCCGTCTACTGAGGTCCTGTGCGACCTCGGATGTTTTTTGCTATTTTCCATTGCGCAGCTTCCAGTATATCATCCGTTTACACGGGGTTCTAAAACGCTTGTAGTCATGCCTGCCTTGCCAAGTTATAATGGTATGGCTCCATGAAATCAGACAAACATAAATCGGATAAAGAATATAAGCCGCCGGTTGATCCACACCCGCAGTTTAATTTGGCGCCACCCCCAGAGGGGCCCATGAGAACCATCTACAATCTTTTGTCGGGACTGGTTGTCTTTATATTTATACCTATACTAGTAGCTCTGTTTCTAACAGCCTTCGTAATCCAGTCTTATCAGGTTGACGGCGAAAGTATGGAAACAACGCTGCAAAACCATGACCGTTTAATAGTAGATAAGCTGCCCCGTACCCTGGCCAGGATAACCGGCCATCAATATGTACCCAAAAGAGGCGATATCATCATTTTTAATCAAACCGGCCTACCCGACACCATTTATCAAAAGCAGCTTATAAAGCGAGTCGTTGGTCTGCCCGGTGACCGAGTAGTTGTTAAAGGGGGTAAGGTAACCATCTATAACAAGGCTAATCCTAAAGGCTTCAACCCAGACAAAACAACTGGCTATCATATAGCTGCATCGGTAACCCTAATTGATACCGACGTGACGCTCGGTCCCAACGAAATATTTGTCTTTGGCGACAACCGCGGCAATTCTGAGGACTCACGTCATTTTGGGCCGGTTCAGCTCAATAACGTAGTTGGCCAACTAGTACTAAGAATTGCACCCTTGAGCAATTTAGAAAAATTCTAGGCACACAAACTCTACCAGCGAACCATTTATATACTCAGTCTATTTATCAAGCTTTTTAAGTATGCGATCTAGCTGCGTTTTATCTTGAAATGAAATAATTAGTTGTCCACCCTTGCTGGTGTGGCGCAAACTCACTTTTGTGCCCAAACTGCTAGACAAATCTCTGACTAAAGTCTTTTCATCAGGGCTATACTCGCCTTTAGACGCTCTTCTAGCCTTAATGACAAACTCTTCTGCTTGTCTAACAGTCCATTTGTTGTTTAGAATACAACTAAGTAATTCTTTCTGTTTGGCGTTATCACCCCTTAAAGCCAGTATTGCTCGGGCGTGGCCCTCACTGATTTTTCCCTGTCGCAAAGCTTCTCTGGCATCGTCCGGTAACTGTAGTAATCTGGTCAAATTGCTGACCGTGCTAGAGGCTTTGCCGAGTTTTTGCGATATCTGTTCAAGGCTTAAGTTAAATTGCTGTTGTAATTTTAATACCGCTAAAGCTTGCTCCAGTGGTGATAAGTCCACTCGTTGGATATTCTCTATTAGAGACAGCTCTATTTCTTCTAGTTCCTTCAGGCTGCGGACTATGGCTGGTATATCTTTTAGCTTAACCAGCCCGGCAGCACGCCATCGGCGCTCGCCGGCGACTATTCTATAGCCATTTTTGTACCTTACAACTATGATAGGCTGCAGTACTCCATGAACTCTGATGGACTCAGCCAGGTCATTAAGCTGCGCACTATCAAACTCCCTACGAGGTTGGTCGGGGTTAGGTACTATATCGCTAATGAGTAATTTTTGTACTCGGTTCTTGTCCTGAGCAAGTATATCTGGGTCCAGGTCTTTTGGTATCAAAGATTCAAAACCCCTGCCAAGTGATTGTTTAGCTGCCATCTCAAGCCCTCTTCTCTACTTCTTTGGCCAAGGCCTTATAGGCTCTGGCACCTTTACTCCATTTATCATGGTCGGCTATGCTGCGGCCAAAGCTGGGAGCTTCGGCTAGTCGCACATTTCTAGGTATAACTGTATCAAAAACTTTGTCTCCGAAGTAGCTCTGAAGCTCTTTTTTAACCTGTTCCGATAAGGAGTTACGGCTATCGTAAAGAGTTATTACCACCCCCATTACGTTGAGATCGGGATTAAGCGCTTGTTTAACCTGCTGCACTACACTAAGTAGCTGGCTAAGCCCTTCTAGGGCATAGTACTCTGCCTGGACTGGTATTAGCACGTCACCTGCTGCTGTAAGGGCATTAACCGTCAAAAGTCCAAGCGATGGCGGGCAATCAATCAATATATAGTCGTAGTCTGCGCTTTGCAAAGCCCGTTTAAGCTGCTGTTCGCGCTGCTCTACTGCCACTAGTTCTACTTCTGCGCCGGCTAACTGCGCGTTGCTGGGCAGCACATATAAATTTTCTTTACCAATTTTTTTGGTAGCATCAGCTAGGTTCGCACGAGAAAACAGTACGTCGTACAATGTTGAGCTAAGACTGTTTTTATCAATGCCCAGTCCGCTGGTACTGTTGCCCTGGGGGTCTATATCGCAGACTAAGACTTTTTTGCCCATGCGCGTAAGATAGGCAGCTAGGTTGATACAGGTAGTGGTTTTGCCCACTCCGCCCTTTTGGTTTAGTACGGCAATTATTTTTTTAGGCATTATTTATTTAACATTCCGCTTCTAACATAAGATTAACAGATTTGGGATGCCCCGTAAACGAACTTGTGCTGGATGCCGCAAACGCGATATCTTAGTAGTTATGGCTGACGACCCAGACTTCAGAAAACGCTATAGGCACGACTATGCTGCCGACCTGATTGCTCGTCGTCCGGCTGCGCCAAAACCACAACCAGAAGTGGTAAACGAAGTTACTCCGCCGGCCCCGGCACCTCCGCCGGCGGCTCAAGCGCCGGTTGCACCGCCCCAGCAGACAGAAACGGCCGCACCTCCAATCAGCGTACCCGATTATTACAAGTTGGCTAAACCTCGCAAGCCCAAGCTCCCAGGCCGAAGTAAAAAAAAGAAAGCTGCCCTTTTTGTCCTAACTCCACTACTTCTAGTAGCAATTGGCGTATCGGCAGCCTATCTTAGTCTGGGCATCAAGCCCGGGCCGGCTAAGCCACAGTATCCCGCGACCATTACCAGACAGGTTAAAACAGCCCTTTATTACCCGGTAAATTTGCCTGACGGCTACTCTGTTAGCAACGATTTTAAGGTTAATAAACAAAATAGCTTTTACTACACAATCAAGGGGCCGAACGGCAGCAGTTTTTATATAACGAGTCAGCCCTTTCCAGCGGGCGCTAGCTATCAATCTTTTGAAGCTCAGGTTGATAACCAAACACAGTATAAGGCCAACATTGGCAATTTAATTGTCGGAGATCTAAATAACAACCTTATTGGCAGCATACTGACCAGTAAAGGCGTGTGGATACTGATTAGCTCGCAAGACAAAAATTCTCAGTCGCAAATCAACGATATAGCCGCTTCGTTTGCGGAATCTAGATAAAATATTTATTGCAAGCCGACTAAGTATACCTGCCAGTCCGCGGGACTGTGGCTGGTCTTACTGTCAACATACAAAAGTATGCCCCTAACAGATAAGATTATGTCCTGGGCGTTGCTTACGGGGTCGGTTTTTAGGTAGGCTGTTCCGTTGGTTAATTGTATTTTGTTGGTGGCTCCAATTTGGGCCGCTATTTTGGTAACGGCGTCCGTAGCAGAGGTATATTGCGATGTAACGGCGTGCTGGCTGACCGTAAGCGGCGCCCCCTGAAAAGTATCATCATAGGTGTACATATCGTGCAGCCCGTCATAGGTTGTCTGGCCGGCAGCGTAATTAGCCAGCTGCGGTTTGCCAATGGGCGCCACTGGTTTAAAGCTGGCATAAGTCCTACTTACTGATATCGCTGAGCCGCCCGCGGTCGCCAGCGCCTTACTTGCAGCCGTCTCGGGTGGTGCTACCACACCAACTCCGTGGCGGCCTACTAGGCCATAGCCAACAGATATGATTAGCAGGCTGGCGCAAACCGCCAAGGCTGCTTTACCAAACTTACTTGAGACAAGCTTTTGAAGATTTAAGCTATTAAAATTAGACTTTGACAGATTGGAAAGGCTTGGTTTGGGTAGGCTAAGGTTTAGCGTAAGATATTTTGGCTGGTAGTCGTCGGCAGCCTGCTCAATGGGCTTGGCGGCGGCAAGGTGCTGGGAGTGGACCTGCTGAAGCTGAAGCTTATCGGCCTCAGACGGCTGAACGTCATCAAGCCACCAGTCAAACCAGTCTTTATAGTACTGGTTGGTGCCGCTAGATTTGTTGGTGCTCATTTTTTTGTTTTTTTCGCCCTACTCGGACTTTTTATAGATGAGTTATATACCATATTATATGATATGCGGCCAGCAATAGCACTAGCGCTAAAGCGATTATAAGAAGGGATTTCCATAATATGGTGCCCAGTCGCTCTTTGCCAAAGTTGGGCAGCGGTATTTTTATAGATATGTTTATGCGCTCGGCCTGGGGCTTGAGGCTGGCGACAGTTGCCACTGGAGCGGAATAGGACGCTCGCGGGAGCGTATGCCTGGGCTCTATATCCTTTTTGGGCAAACTAATATCGGCCCTTACCGGAGCTGTCCTATAAGGCCGGTTGTATTGCTTATAGTCACTTCTTTTGATGTATCTGTTTGTGTTTGGTCGCACGCCTTCATTATAGCCCTGCTAGCAGTATTTTTTCCACCTCTAGATATCTAAGGGCTTTAAGGGTTACAATATAGCCGTAAGCAAGTTAAATAAAAAATCAATTTAAAAATGGCTGACGAAACTTTAAGACATCGCTATAGGCATGACTATACTGCTGAAAAGATAGTTGTATCTCCTGCGTCTGCAGCTGCGAAGCCCTCTGCCCAAATCAAGCCGACTGGCTCAATGTTTGGCCCAAACGTAGAGCCAAAAATATCCAGCATCGGTAGTGACTTTTTTAAAAATGCATCGCGGTTAAGTTTAGCTCGTGATATTTCGGTTTTTGTAGGCGTAGTGGTGATTGTGGTCTTGGCGATTGGTATCGCCCGGAGTAAGAATAGGGCCCCTAATATCACTGTTGTTAAGCCGAAAACCCAAGTTGTAACCAATAGCACCCCGAAGACTCTTGGAGAAAGTACTACGCCCAACACAGGCTCTTCCTCGGTGGCAAGTACCAACCCACAAGCAACCAGCGATACAGGCAATTTGCCACCCAGTTTTCATGTCAATAATGATAAGCAAACCGCAAATGGCGTTACAACTTATTCCATCAGTGATAACGCTAATAATACTTATAACGTGGTTGAGGAGCCCATCACGGCCACCAACACCTTAGATAGTTTCGCCAAAAGTCTAAGCAATACGGAAACTCTCACTGTGCATAAAGGCAGTGCGGTAATTGGTGAAACGAGTGCCGAAGCCCTAGCCGGCATACAAACGTCAGATAACATCTTGATTATTATAGAAGCACCATCGCCTAGTTTACGCACTCAACTAGATGCGCTAACCAAAAGCTTGTAGTTGGCACCTATCCTTTTTGCTATACTCTACTCTTGATGAGGGCATCTAAAATCTTGAAGCTCACTAGTGTCCTTATTGTTGCACTGACCTTAACAGGTGCAGGAGTTGCAGCTGGCTGGCATGTAGCCAACCAGCACGATTATGCTGCATATCATAAGTTCCCTCTACTTGACCCCTCTGTCAACGATCCCAATGTGCATCAAGAGATTATCAATTTTGACCCTCTACGTCAGACTTTAAAAGCATATCTAGCCAGCTTAAATGTCCAGCACAGCCTGTACTTTGAGTATCTTCCAAATGGTACAAACATCCGAGATGGTGACGACAATATATCTCAAGCCGCATCTCTCATGAAAACACCGATTGTAATGGATCTTTATAAATTGGCGGAGCTCGGTATGATAAATTTGGATCAGCCAGTTACTGTAACTCAAGATGAAATTAGTACAGATCCAGAGTTCGGCAATACTACTGGCCTTAAGCCCGGAGATAAAATTACCTTGCGCCACGCTGCTGAAATTACTTTGCACAACTCGGATAACACAGCCTTTGCAGTTATCGGCAATTCAATTCGTCCGTTGTTAAAAAATAATACGGATTCTGTCCAAAATCTAGATATTACCTTTAGTACCAACGGTAACAAGCCCGGTAACGAACAGGTTCTTATTAGTTCTCGGTCTTATTCCTCTATACTGAAGTGTCTTTACTATTCTTGCTTTAACTCACCACAAGACTCTACGACTATGATTAATTTCCTTAGCGATTCTTCTGATTCACATCGTTTAATGGCTGGGGTTGAGGGGAGTGGAGTCAGAGTGGCTCACAAAGTAGGCTCAAGTCCAGTGAGTCAAAGCGATTGCGGCATAATATACTACCCAAAAAGGCCATATCTCGTTTGCCTAATGCTCTTCAATATTCCTAGTGGGACTAATGTAGACCAGTACTTTGAGCAGGTCTCTCAAACAATTTATGACTATGTAGCCAGCATTGGAGATAACTAAGCCTAACTTTAATTTTTGTCATTATGGTACATTACAACCATGGTTGAGGAAAAAAAATCTAAAAGAAAAATTATATTCGGATGCCTTTTGGTATTGTTGTTTGGTGGGGCCAGTATTGGTATGTGGCTATATCTGCATAGAAGTGTCAGTCCAGTGCCTAAAAGCATTCAAAAATCAGTTAGTTTCCCCATCTACTATCCGGAGCAAGCTAAGTTGCCCGCAGGCTATAATTTAGACCTACGTTCTTTTAAAAACCCTGTGCCTAACGGTATTTCTTACATAGTTAGGTATAGCAATGGAAACAAATTAGTATTCTCGCTTCAAGAAAAGCCTTCGGATAGCGAGCTGCAGTCCTTTAACGCTAACTATATCCCTCTTCGCAATGAAGTTCATACAAATATTGGTTTAGCTGAAATTGGAGCTTATAGTAAGCAAGGTAAGGTTGAGACCCTAGTCAGTCTACCCACCAACAGCCCAACGTGGATAATAATTACCGCTCCGTATAACATTAACCAGGACCAGCTAAAAGAAATTCTTAAGTCTTTTAAACATTAGTTGCCGGTAACTATATATTGCGTACCGGTAATGGTGTTGGCGGAGTTAGAAGTACCAAACTGTGGGAACAGATAGAGGGTTTGGGCAGTTGTGGCCAAGCTTGAAGTTGTGGTAGCTGGCATGCCTAGTACTATGTCCGCGGTTGTGTTAGTAGTGGAGTTCTGATAGGTGATTGTGCCTGCTCCGCTCATGCTGGTAGTTGAGAAACAGAGTAATGTATAGTCAATACTCCATGGTACTGCGCTAAGGCTAACGGCCGGAGTAAATGTGGGGGATACGCCTCCAACAGACGTGTCGCTGGTCCTGGTAGTACTTGTTCCCAGATAAAACCCAAGAATCATTGTCGGTGCCGTTGAGTTACTACCAAACACGCCCTTAGCCATTATATGGATTACTCTGCCAGCCTGACAGTAGTTAGCCGGAATTGGCGCGGCACCGATGTTACCACAGGCCGTTGTACAGCTATTGACTGCTCCCGGAGCAGATGTATTAGAGTAGAGTAATCCGTTACAAGTCTCCCAGGAACCGGCCACACCGCACAAGAATGAATGATTTGACTTGCTATAGAACATGGCTCCGTCGATTTCGGTAGGTGCGTTACTGGCCGTACCGGCGCTAAATGTTGCATTAGTATCACTATCAAGGATTACCAATGACCCGGCTGCGTCACCCGTGGCACCATTGCCCACAGTAACGTTGTTACCAGTAACCTGAAGAATTTTTCTTGTAATTGTGTAGCTGCCGCTACATTCTATGTGCGAACTATTCGTGGTAAGCGTCGTTGTACCGCCGACTGATGCGATTGTGTCGGTTACACCGTCTGGCAGTGTAATCAGATCACCGGCTAGGACTCCACCGGTAGTAAAGTTTGTACCCGAGCCCGTAACAGTGGTGTTAGCGGTATACGCAGCCCCTGCGGCACCTGTGGTTCCACAGGCAGGAAGGCCCGTCCCTGTACCTTCCGAGACTGTGCCCGTGTTATATACTAAGTTGCTGAATCCGGCCACAGCACCGTTGACTGAGCTTCCGGCTACATCCAGTACCGAAGTAGGCGAGGTTATGCCAATGCCTAGTTTCTGGGCGCCACTAGTAGTATCCATGTATAGGTTGTTAGCCAGCGGCGTAACAGTATCTATGTGATATTTGGATGGGTCAGAGCCAAGCTTGGTCACCAGTAGACCCTTAATGTAGTGGTTGTTGGTGCTGCCACCGGTGCGAGAGCCAAAGCCGAAGTCTAGGTTAGTGAGATTGCGCCCAAATGAGTCGTTATAGGTCAAGACGACTTGGCCATCCCAACTAATAGTAACTATATTGTAACGAAGCTGGATGTCTACATCATGGAAGGCATTGTCACCAATGTCCCACAGCGGCGAAGAGTGAGCCAGCGGGTCAGTACCGGACGTGGTATGACCACACTGGTTCCCGTCCTGGTAGCTACCCCACGATATGCCTACACAGTGGTGATACTCGCTGAAGTAAATTATGTAACCGCACCCGTTAGAATTACCCGTACCTGCACAAGTAGGCCAGTTAGCGCCATATTCTGTGGTGGGAATACCGTTAGCGTAGCTATAAAACCAGGTAGAATCAGCGCCAGTACCGCCACCTGCCTTAAACTGGAACTGCGTCTCTTCAAACGACACTTGTGAGAAGCTCCAGTCTATGGTGCCAGTCTCGTTTTGTCCCGGCGGACTACCTGTAGTAGTGTCTGTTAGCTGCTCGCCGCTACCCCCTACAAAGGTCGGGGTATGTGCATTTGTTCCTCTGCTGGCGACAGTCGGCGTTGGGTATGCTTGGCTACCGGTTGTTGGATCGCTCCCACCATCCCAATAAGCCAGGGCTGGCGAAATTAGCGAGACAGTGGCCTGGGATAGGCCAACGTTACCATTAGTATCCAAACCCAAGATACCTGTGAAGGTAGTTGCTCCAGATGAGTTGGAGTTTAGATTGGTAAAGCGCAAGCCCGAGCTAGCACCAACACCGGTAATTTCTACCGATTGAGTTAGTGTGTTGACGTTAAGGACATTATTACCGGTAACATCGCTTACGCTAAAGGCCGAAGAAGAATCGGATTGGTTTTGGATTTGCACAGGGCTGTTGATAACGCCATTTATGGCTATCCTGCCCTCTTGGTAGATAGTTTGTTGGCCGGTGGTGTAATTAGTATCAGCAGCTGGTGCACCTTGTAAGTAGCCTACCAATGCCGGCCCCTGAGTTAGCGCTACGTCGTCAATGTACCAGGTGCGGCCAGAAGTTGTAGCAGTGTCCTTAAAGTAAATATATGGGTTGCCGGAATTGCTAGCCGGAGTGGTAAAGTAACAGTTATATTGAGTCCATGTACCGGCAGCACTAGGTGCCGTTATGCCTGTTAAACAATCAACTTCTCCACCAGTGACACCGGTGCTGCTATAACCAACGCTGAGGGTAGTGAAGGTGCTAGTAGTCTGATAAGTCCAGAAAGTCATGTAATAGGCTGTGCTGTTGTTGAGCGTTTTTACATCTTTAACACCCTGGGCTGCACCACCAGAGGCCTCTACAATCTTAAGTGAGTGGGTGCCGCCGTTAAAGACAGTAGCATC
Organism: Binatia bacterium; assembly: GCA_035542755.1. Lineage (GTDB taxonomy): Bacteria > Patescibacteriota > Saccharimonadia > Saccharimonadales > UBA10212 > RYN-425. Next base: position 29,334 of record DATKKU010000031.1, read on the forward strand.
TTGAGTAACCGTTGGTGAGCCGGTTTCAGTCTGCCAGTTGCTGGAGGAAATAGATTGTTCTACTGACGGGTTTGGCAGCAAGCTAAAGAGAGTTAGCTGTACAGCATCTACGTAGAAAACATTGGCGGTTGTGCTGCTATCTACTACATATATAAGCGAGCTGCTGATGGTGCCGCCGGTAGTAGTAAAGGTGCAGGTAAGCTTGGTCCAGGATGTTGGCGTAATAGTTTGGGCAGTTAGACAGTCTTGATCCGCGTTATCGTGGAAGCCCATTTTGATTGTGCTGATACTGGTGACAGAAGCCTTGACCATCATGGAAAGCGTGTAGGTAGTATTTGCGGCTAGGGTGATTGACTCGGAAGTACCGGTACTGGCCGTTGTGCTCTTGGTGACTTGAAGACTGTAGTTGCCGATATATTGTTGGAGGCCAGACTGGACAACACTGGCACCTGTACCCTTTCCGGCCCAGTTACCAGAGATTGATTGCTCTATTGATGGGTTGGTTACCAGGTTCTGTGGGTTTGTGGTATCTACGTTAATTAGCTGAGTGCCGGCGGAGTTTTGGATCTGGAAGGCACTGGTTTGGTTGGCCGAGTTTTGAAGAGTGATGGCTCCAGTGTTGCCGACTGTAAACAGGGCTTGTCCCAGACCGCCGCCGCCACCGTTGCTGGCACGCACGATAAGTATGCCGTTGCTACCAGCGGTGTCGGAATCCTGGATGTCTAAGGCGTTTCGGGTGCTGTCTATCTTAATTTCCGGAGTAGTTCCGCCGGCTGAGTTATTATAGGCATTTTGCAGAGCCGAGGCGTCTACGCCGGCACTGGTCCAAGCGCTGTTGGCATTCCAAAACAGAGTGGCGGTGCTGCCGGTATTAAGCGTGAAGCTACCTGTACCGTAATTTAGGGTAAAGGCATTACTACCGCTTGAGGCGTTAGAGACGTATAGAACTCTACCAGCCGTAGTAATGGTGGGTGAAGGTACGGTAAATGTAAGACCGGTGGTTGTAGCGGTAGCCAGAATGGCTGAGTTGTTATCGACCAGAGACTGGGTGATGGTGCTTGTAGAACCGCTGGAGTAGGCGCCTGTGGTAAAGACAACGCCAGAGCTAAACTGGTTTACACCCTGAACGCCAGTACCGACACCTGCTCCGCCTTGCAAGATTACGTTAGCACCGTTAGCGTTGCCTGTGCCGGCGGCGGCTCCACCCTGAAGCGTCAGCAAGCCACCAGAGCGTGCGGTTGAGCCAGCCCCAGCCGAGCCGCCCTGAAGCGTTAAGCCGCCGCCGGCACTGCCGGTGCCTGTAGCAGTACCTGCTCCACCAGAGACAGTCAGAGTACCTCCAGCCGTACCTGCAACTGACGAGCCGGTATCAGCGATAGTGAAGTTGTTTGGCGTACCAGCCGTAATGCCGTTACCAAGGTAAAGGTTGTTGCTCTGGTCAAATGTGGCCCTAAGCGTAGAGTTGGTCTTAAAGGTTAGATTAAAGCCGTCGTTGGTGCCTAAAGCGGCGTCAGCTCCAAAGCTGTTGCCACCCTGGACAAAAGCCGAGCCGGTTACATTAGTAGAACAGGTAGCAATTTTGTTGGCGGAGTTGCGGCATAAGTAAGTAGCGGTGTCGGCCGTTTGCAGGCTGCTAACCACTACACCGCCGGCGCTTTGCAGTGTAGTTGTGCCAGCAACGGTTGAGCCGACGTTTACATTGGTGGTTGAACTGCCGGTAGCGTTGATACCTATGTTAATGTTCTGAGTAACAGCGCCGGTGTTAGTACCAATTTGGACAGTTGTGCCAAGACCGGTGTTACCCAAGTATAAGTTGCCGCCGCTGGTGTCGGCCACTATATAGTTGGCCCCGCCAGAGCTTTGTACGGCAAAGGCCGCGGTAGAATCGGTGGTTGGCTTCACGATTGTGCCAGTGTTACCTGCCCCGTTAGCGTTAATAAGAATGCCTGTGCTGCCACCCGAAAGCGTTAAGGTATTGGAAGAGCCAGAGGCAACCGACAAGTTACCGCTTGCTGTTAACTGGGTTGAGGTTCCCAGCGTTACTGTGCCACCAGCGGCCTGAAGCGTAATATTACCGTTAGTAGTAGACCAAGTAGCAGCTTGATTAGAAGTAATGGTTAGAGCACCGGAACTGGTAGTAAAGTCGCTGGCGCCATTGGCGTGCAAGGACACCGTACCGGTGGACTGTGAGACATTGCCGGTAAAGACATTACCGCCATTGGCAATTTGTAGCTGCGAGGCGCCACCTTGGACAGTAACGACCGTACCGGCATTGGAGTTGCCACCGCCGCCGGTACCGCCGATGTTGACGGCTTGAGCGGAACTGGTGTTGGTACCAATATTGGTAGTGGTTGCCAGGTTGTTAGTAGCAATGTTAATCGTGCCGGTGCCCTGAGTCTGGATAGTAGTAGTATTCCCGCCCTGTAGGGTCAGAGTGTTGCTGCCTGAGGCTGAAGATACCGTTAAGCCTGCGTTGGCGGTTAGCTGAGTAGAACTACCCAAAGACACAGTGCCGCCGGCGGCCTGGATGGTTAGATTGCCGTTAGTGGTTGACCAGGTGGCTGCCTGGTTAGAAGTTAGGGTTAGAGCACCCGAGCTAGTCGTAAAGCTGGAGGCGCCATTAGCAGTTAGGGCTACGGTGCCGCCAGATTGCGAAACATTGCCGGTAAAGACACTGCCGCCATTTGCAATTTGTAGCTGCGAGGCACCGCCTTGAACAGTAACTACGGTACCGGCATTGGAGTTGCCACCACCGCCGGTACCGCCGATATTAACAGTTTGACCGCCACCACTACTGGTTGCCAGGTTGACGGTAGTAAGGTTGGAGGTGGTACCAGTTTTACCGATGTTAATTACGCTATCTACGGTGTTATTGGCGATATTAATGTTGCCCGTTCCAAGATTCTGCAGAACAATGGCGCCGGTGCCGCCCTGAACGGTCAATTGCCCCGAACCGGCGTTTAGGGTCAGCGCGCTGCTGCTGGCTGTGGAGCCAACAATTACAGTCTTGGCGCCGGTGCCGCCGGTGCCAAAGTTAAGGGCCTCGGCGCCGGTACCTGTACCTATATCTATGTTGCCAGTTTGAGCGGTACCGCCGATGGTGATGCTGCCGGTAGTAGTTGAAGCACCCAGCGTGTAGGTGCTGGCACCAGCGCCATCCAACACGTAGTTGTTGGTGCCTACATATTCCTTGATTCCCGCCCCGCTATTGGTGTTGCCGATAGTTATAACTTGGTTAGACAAGGCGTTATCGCCCAGGCCTATGGTGACAGGGCTGCCGGAGCTAGCGCCGGCCACACTGTTACGGATTGTAATGTTGCTGGTGGAGCCGTTGGTAGACAGGTTTAGACCGCCGGTGCCGGCCTGGATGGCTAGCGCGCTAGTCATAGAAGTATTACCAAGGGTTAAGCCAGTGGTGTTGGTGGTGTTGGTGCCAATGCTTAGCGTACCGGCTGTAGCCCTATCCAAAGTTGGCGCCAGTAAGGATGTGTCGGCTGTACCCGTACCAGAGATATGGAAGTTAGAAGAACTCTGCAGGCTAGTCTGATTTAGGATGTAGCTACCGTCGCCGCTGACAGGGGCATAGTTAGTACAATTGGCGAAGGTCCCGTTGGTACAAATTATGTCATTGGCCGTAATTGCTGGAATAGACAAAGTGTAATTACCAGAGTTGGGCGAGGTTGGGCCCTGTAAGTACAGGGTGCCGGTGCCAGCATTGCCCTTAAAGGCGATGGTGCCCGTGGCGTTATTGGACGAGCCCAAAACTATCTGACCGGTACCAGCGCCAGTATTAGTAGAGGTATCTACAGTAAAGACGTTAAAGGCTGTGCCGCTAGCGTTTTGGACTTGGAAGGCTGTGGTTGAGTTAGTGTATTCCTTCAAGGTAACACCGGCGCTGGCCAGGTCTACCTCGCTGGAGCCGGCCTGCAATGTTATTGTGGTGCTGGCGTGAGAGCCGCTGGAACCGCCGCTTCCACCTATGGCAATTGTCTGCGCAGCACCAGTTGAAGTATCTATGTTAGCCGTGCCGGACGCGGCAGTTGAGCCGGTCTTGCCGATATTTACGGTGTTGGCAACCGCCTCGCCAGAGATGTTAGTGCCACCGGTGCCGGCGTTGAAAGTCAGGTCGCTAGCGCCCTTGGTGGAGCCAACGGCGACGTGCGTTACCGAGCTACTTGTAGCGTTTGTACCTATATTGATGGTCTGAGTTACAGCATTGGCGATATTACCAATCTGGATTGTGTTGCTGGCATTGGCTGTACCTATATTAATACCGCCGCTGCCGCCCTGTAGGCTAAGCGTGCCAGAGGTCGTGGTCTGAAGCGTCGCGGTTGCGGTGTTGGTAGTATTACCAAGAGTTACCGCTGTGGCGTTGGTAGTGCCAATTTGTAATGCCTGGCCACTAGCACTATCAATGGTTGCCGTAGAGCCAGAACCAAATATCAATTGGCTTGATGTAAAGGTGTTTGTGTTAAAGGTACCGGTGGCGACCACGTTGCCGCTAGCATCAACGCGGAACTTGCTAGACGGGCTAGAACCGGACTGTAAATCTATTAAGTTGCCGCTTGGTGAAGCGTTGGTATTGCTGGCCAGTATTAGGGCTTGACCAGCGCCGGGGTTGCCGCTGGCTGTGACCGTTAAGTTAGTGTTGGTGTTTGTTCCGTTGTCTAGATATAGAACGCCCGAGGCCACCGCGCTACTACTATTTGTAAAGGTATAGAGGTTGTTGCTGGATGTGACGGCGGCCGTAGAGGTGTCTGTAGCGTTTTTATTTAATTTGCTGCTAGCCGACGCATAACCACTACAAATACTGTTATCGGTACAGATATTAGCATTAGCCGTGATGGTTGGGATGGTCAATGTGTAGTTGCCGGTTGGGTTTGTGGCTGGCCCAACAATGGCAATATTATTGGCACCGGCAGAAGTGTTGAAGACTAGCTTGCCGGTAAGCGAACTTGGCGCACCAAGAACTACTTGGTTACCCGAAGTATCAACGGCTAGCACTTGTGTACTGGAGGAGTTCTGAACCTGGAAGGCTGTGGAGGAAGAGACCGCTGACGAGAAGATAGCTGTACCGTTGTCTACAATACCGCCTACCCCGCCGGTTGAGAATATTGGTGAAGCATTGGTCCTTACGTAGACCTCGGGCACAGAAGCCTGAACAAGCTGAGCGCCCCAACCAACAACCGTAGCACTATTAGTGGTAATTACTAAAGTAGGAGTAATCGTACTTTGACCACTAATTGCTTGTTTAACCGACAGACGTTGCCAAGTAGTGGTAGCCGTAAATGTGGCGGCCGTACCGGTGGATGGGCTACCGTCACTATCAATTCTAAGCTGTACGGACTGCGTACCAGAGTTAGTCTTAATCCAGATACTGAAGTTATAGGTAGCAGCCGTACCGGATACTACATTTTGGGTTAGCGTATGTGGACTGGTGGTGTTGCTAACCAATTTGTCGGCTGTAGTGTTACCGTCCGGTGCCGGATTGCTAGCCCCGTCATTGGCGGTTACTGTTATGTTTGTGGCCGTCCAGTTATTTAAACCTTCCGAATAACTTAAGAAGTTGGAATAGCTACCAACGCCGCCGTACGGAGTATCCAGGTAACCTAGTTGCTCTTGGTTGCCGATGCCATCCAGATACTGGGTCGTTGCACCAGTAGAGTCCTGAAGCTGAATAAGATTGGCTGTCTGGGCGCTGGCGCCTTGGATATTCAGACCGGTGTTGCTGGCGGCACCGGTGGAAACATTGACCGCATTAGAACTTGTGCCACTACCCGTAAAGCTGGCTGGGCCGGTTTCGGTTAGTCCAGCGCCTAGAGTGGTCAGGCCACCATTGACCGTAAAGGTCTTGGTGCCGGTGACTGTGGTATTACCGTTTAGTTGGTTGGTGCCGGTAGTTGTATCAAAGGTACCAGTAGAGTTATGAGCATCA
>DATKKU010000032.1:0-34097 GCA_035542755.1 Binatia bacterium
ACAACCCCCGGTGGGACCTACTTGCGGCCTATCTGCCACCAATTGACGGCGTGTAACCGGCGGTCAACTTCGGGTGGCGGGTAGCGCTTGTAGCAGTTCATGATGACCTTGGCGGCCTCGTCCAGGCCTTCGCGCTTCAAGGTTGCGGCCTGTCGGACCAGGCCGTCCAGTACATCCAGGTCATCCTGCTGGCGGCTGAAAGTAACGGCAGCCACCGACTTCAGCCCTGCTGAAGGCCGAGTTGCTGCCTTTGGGCCCGTTCTGCCCGGCGGATGCGGCGTTCAAGCCTCCGGGCGGCGCCCCAGTCGTGCTTGCGCACGCAGGCTGCGTGCAGCGCGACCAGCTTTTCGGTGTTTGACGGCTTTGCCACTTCTGGCTCCTTCCCTCTAGTGTCACTTTTGGTGGGTAGACACTGTTCACCCTTTTTCTTTTGGGGTTATCCCACGACCTTTTTTACGAAAAAGCCGTAAGTTTTGCTGCCCCACCGCTAGGCTTGTTTGCGGTGCTTGCTTTTTTAAGCCTAGCGGTTGAGCAACAATGCTCCTCCATTACTTGGACGTGCAGTACAAGGAAGAAGCAAGGAACGGACTCGGGGGTGTATTCCTCATACTCCGAAGGAGTACCGTAGCTTCTGACGAAGTAATGCGCCAAGTTGGGAAGGAGCAACAAAAAAACCGGACTAGTTTGCTGTAGTCCGGTTCAAGTATTTTGCTTTATTTCTAAATGCGCGTGCTTACCAAACTACAGCATCATCTCGCTTGACGAGAATAATGCGGTGGTTTGTAAACATATAACTTTGCACAATGTTATCTGTTATACACCTTAGCCCGAGCGATTGCAATATTTTTTATTCAAACCTGGGGATATCTCTGAATCTCTCATCCAGGTCGGGGAAGTCACTCGGCAACCTATCGTTCTCACTGGCTTCTATTACCATGTCTGTTATGGCTGGCGCCATTTTCTTATTCTGAAGTCTTCGCCTGATAATATTTTCGGCTTCCGGGTCACCCTCGCTCAAGGCGGCGTGCAAGCTGTCATTGAGGCCCAGACAAAGCTTTATATCCAACATAAAATCATCCAAAGAAATTGCTTCCTGGCGCCTGTAGGCTCTGGCCTTCATCCTCGCCAAATCCTCGCCTAGCAGAGGTGCCTGCAGAAGCCGGGCATAGCTTCGTAGTTTAAATGGGTTTTCGTTAAACAGTTTTATCAGCTCGTCTTCATCAATGCCATAAGTCTTTAGCTCGTCCAGCGCTGCCCTGGTTTGTTCGCCAACCATAAATTCAATTTCCAAATTCCGGCGAGCCACCACGATATCGTGCACCAGTGGCTTGTCTTTTCCGGTCATTCTTTTGGCCTCTTCCAGGCACATAGCAAGCAATTCTTGGCTTACGCAGACATCAACTCCGAGTTCATCAATGATAGCTCCGTCCACCGAACCGGCGTCCAGAACATCGCCGCTAGCAACAAAAAAATGTCTAACGTCTTTCTCTAGATCAACGGTCGTGGCCTCTGGGTTATCCTTAAGAAGTTCATAAATGTCTTGGTCCCCGCTTCGCATAAGTTCTCCAGCCGATACTGGCCGGTCATCCAGCCCTACGGAGGGCCAATTATTGTCCTCGGTCAAGATTTCCTCTTGGCGCTCGGCGGGCTCGTCATAGGCCCTGCCAACATCTTTTGCTGTGATGGCTTCTTCCGCGGTGGTTCGCGCCAGTCGCCTAAGCCTAGCGCTATGCGGCAGCTCGTTTATGCTGTGACCATCTCCAAATTCAAAATCAGACATTTATTTGACCACCTCTTCCGTTTATAGCTTATATTATATAAAGTTATTGCCTTTTTGGCAATTTATCAGTCCTATTCCCAGGATTTTTTATTTTTACGGTCAAGGGCTATTCTATTTAGGTGATTAGTTTATTTCAAGCCGCGATTTTAGGCTTAATCCAGGGCTTAACCGAGCTTTTTCCCATCTCCTCTCTGGGTCACAGCGTCATCATCCCCAAACTCTTGGGCTGGGACATCCCGCAAAATAGTTCGTATTTTCTAACTTTTTTAGTAGCCACGCATTTAGCTACAGCTACGGTGCTGTTTGTTTTCTTCCTGCCGGAGTGGAAAAGAATTTTTCGGGGCCTTGGGCGCTCATTTGCTCAGCGTGAGGTTAAGACAAGTGACACCTACGCTAAATTGGGCTGGCTGCTGGTTGTTGGCACTATACCGGCCGGGATAATTGGCTTACTCCTCCAAGACCATATCCGTAATTTGTTTAATTCCGCCGAGATTGCCGCCAGCTTTTTGATGGTCAATGGCCTGATACTACTTGGCGCTGAGAAGCTCAGAAAAAACCGCGCCAGCGCTGCCCACCAAACTAGTCTGCAAAGCGATGAGCACGTGGCCAAACTTTCCTGGTCATCGGCAGTTTTTGTGGGCACTGCTCAGGCTGCAGCCTTAATTCCGGGCATTTCGCGCTCCGGTTCGTCAATGGCCGGCGGTCTGCTGGCAGGCCTTGATAACGAGGCCGCCGCCCGCTTTAGCTTTCTGCTAGCCACGCCGGTAATCGGCGCGGCGGCGGTGCTTAAACTGCCCGAGCTATTTTCGTCAGACGCCTCCGGCCTGCGCGGCGCGGCATTGGTAGGTGCTATTTTTGCTGCTGCGGCCGCTTATTTTTCGGTAAAATTTTTGACTAAATATTTTAAAACCAGCAACTTAAAGCCCTTCGGCTATTACTGCATTCTGGCGGGTCTAACTAGCCTTATTCTTCTGGCGCTGAAGTAGCAGTTTTTTTGCCCGATAAAAACCAAGCCCACGTAAAGCAGCCCAAGCCCAAAATCAGTGCCGCCAGGCCATGCTTAAGGTGTTTGTGCGCGGAACCCGCCTCATAGCCGGGAAGCCAGCTGGGCAGATTACCAGCACTAGTGGTCCAGTAATAAATTGCCAGGCCCACAAACGCAAATCCCAAGACTATCAATAATACAATCCATTTCTTCATCAGCTACTCCTTATTATTTCCAGTACTTTAGTTAGCTTAGCGCCGTTTAGTCATCATGCTTCTTACCAAAGCTACAAAAGCAATAGCCAGTGCGGCCGTAGAAATAGCATAAGCCAGAGTGTTGCTAGAAGTGCTACTAGTTGTGGTCGAAGTACCAAGATCGTTAACGACCTTCGTGATTGAATAGGGGCCTTGATCTCCGGTGGCATCGTCGCTTCCACTTGGCGTGGCGTCCCAAGACACCACCGAACCATCGCCATAAGTCTGATAAGCCTTCCAATGAAGTTCGGTCGCATTAGCCGGCGCCTCGGCATTAAATGTAAAGTCGTCCCTCAGCCCTACCGGTATGCTCCCGCCGGTCCAGTCTATTTCTGTAACGGTATCCCCGGACTTTTTAGTATCAATCTGCCAGCCTGGTTTGACCGTAGGTGTCACTTCATTTAAGCCACTGGGAATAAGCAGTTTTAAAGCTGTGGTTGGTGTGTCCTTTTCGGTGGGCACACTGACCGAGAAAGTTTGGAAAGCCGCTACTCCTACCGTTGACGGCGTCACAATTACATGAGCCATGGCTGTCCCGGCGGCCATAAAAAACGTCACTACTCCTACCCCCACTACCTTCCACAATTTGTTTATCATCTTTTTCTCCCCTCTTTAATATTATTATAAAACACAGCTCCAGCCATCACAAGACCTACCGCCGCTACTGCTCCCACAACAATTAAAGCCTGGTTACTCCCCGAACTCCCCTTTTGTTGACTAATCCGGTTGGGCTGCGAGGGACTTCCATTACCAGTTACCCTGAAGTAATAAGACACCTTAAATGGTTGAAATGAAGCGCCGGCGATGGGTGTTCCGGAAAGGTAAACATTATATACACCCTGCGACTTAAAGGTGTATGGCAGCTGGCCAAAGTACGCGGTGGGTGCCGTTGAAGTTTGGTGGTCAAGAGTCTGGCCATTTTTTTGTATGGTAACCACGCAGCTGCACTGCTGGGCATTAAAAACATCCAACGAGTCGTAATACAAGAAAACTAGTATCTGTGGCTCACCGGCCACCGGGTCATCATCTGGGCGTATATGGAGCGTAACCTCCATGTTACCGTCTGTCGCCAGTATGTGCGCCGATGCTGATTTAGGCAGCTGCAGCAATCCCAAAAATGTCAGCACAGTGGCTAAAATGACCAGCGTTTTTTTACCCATCGCTACTTTAATCATATCAAACGCTACTTTGCGGCCCGTTTGTGCAGGCAGCTGGGCTCTTGACAACATGCTGTTCAAAGATTATCATTCAACTAAATGGTTGAATATACTTTTTCCCTTGATAGCGCTTTTAACGCCTTAGCCGACCCCACACGCCGCGATATTTTACGCCGGGTGGCTGGCACCGAGCTGTCAGTCAGCGAAATCGCTCAGGAATATAGCCTCACCTTCGCTGCTATCTCTAAGCACCTAAAAGTCTTGGAAAAGGCCCGGCTTATACTTAAGCGTAGGCGAGGAAAGCAGCAGCTGGTGACTTTGTATCCCGAAGCCCTTAGTAGCGTTGACGAGTACCTAGAATTCTACCGGCACCTCTGGGAAGGCCGGCTAGACGCCCTAGAAATTTATTTAAAAGAAAGCGAGGAGAAAAATGTCTGATAACAAAAAACTAGTCATTACACGCGTACTTGATGCACCACTAAGCAAAGTATGGCAAGCCTGGGTGGAACAAGAGCAGGTTGTGCAGTGGTGGGGACCTTACGGTGCAACCAACCCAACTTGCGAATGGGACGCTAGGCCTGGCGGCAAAATAAATATACTGATGCTGGCCGGCAAGGAACTCGGCCCGCTGGCCGGTCAGGAGTGGCCGATGAACGGTGAGTTTCGGTCCGTAGAGCCAGAGAAAAAACTGGTCTTTACCACCGCCGCACTGTCCCGCAGCAAAGCAATATTAGAGAACCAGGTGACTGTAACTTTTGAAGAGCAAGGCTCTAAAACCAAGCTGACGGTTGATATCGTCGTGACCAGAATCACCAAAGAAGCCGAAGGACCATTGGCCGGCATGGAAATGGGCTGGAATCAGCAACTAGATAAATTAACAAAACACCTAGCATAAGGCTGCACAGATGGTGCCGCTGGTTCTTGACGGTACAGGCAGCTGTGACATCTACGAGACTTACGCCGCAATGTAGCGGTCGCAGTTCCTAACACCAAACTAGTCCTTGACAAAGCAAGGGCACTATATGATTATATTGTCCAGAAACAAGGGAGTGGGACCAGCGCGCTGGTCCTTATTTAAATAATGAATGAAGTGGTTCCCAGCAACGATACGATAGTGGACGATATATCCTTTAGAGCAGCCGAGCTCAATCGTCTGGAAGAGGCTACGCCGGTACTTACTACGACCGGCCGTGGGACCCTGCATAAATTGGTAGTCAACGGGCCGGCAGATAGAGGCGAGCTGCTGGCTCGGCAAGAAGCCTTGGAAGAACTCAGCGAGAGCCCGGAGCTTGTTGAAGCTCTATCTGAAGGCATTGGTGGATTTGCTCAATATGAGAAAAGGTTGCTCGGTTTTGAAAGCGGACGCCAAAGCTCGTCCAGAGCCTACGCTGGAGCATCTAAAGCCGCTAAAAGCCTGGTGGAATTGACCGAAGCTGTAGCCGGCGATAGCCGCGAAGCTCCGCAAACAACTTTCCTGCAAGAACAATTGCTCAGCCTTGGGGAATTTAACGATAGTAACCTAGCCGGACTGTTGAGAGGACCGGTTTATTACACCCCAAAGGGCCTCCGGGCAAAAGGCCACAGGAAACTACTGCCAGGACTTAGATTTAGGCCAGGTTTTAGCGGTAGATTGGCGGCTTTAGGCGCGGCCACCTTCGCTGGTCTTGAAACCGGAGTGTTGCCACCGCAAACCTCAGCGATTTTTATGTTTGGCGGACTGGCAGTGGCGATGTCTCTCATGCCAAACAATGCCGGCACTAATTTAAAAGACGAGTTTCTAAATCACCCGACCGTTTATTCTCCTTTACAGCTGCGGATGGCTGAGGAGCCCCTGTATAGAGGCGCCCTGGAGTCTTTGGGCAACCTGGACGTAGCCACTGCACTGACCGGACTAAGAAAAACCGTGGAAGCAAACGGCCACCCAACCGTCATCCCGACTATTGAAGACGATGGACCATATCATTTTGCGGCTACCAGCCTGCGAAATCCCCTTTTGGCTCTTCAGCCGGACAGGCAAGTTGTACCAAACGATTTGGAGTTTGGCGGCATGGGTTCGCGTTTAACTTTTTTGACCGGTCCAAACAGCGGCGGCAAATCCACCTTATCTAAGGCCGTGGTCCAAAACCAAGTATTGGCACAAATTGGTGGTGCTTGCATTGCCGAAAGTGCCTCTATGACCATGTCCGACCGCATTGCCTACCATATTCCTATGCCGCCAGACCAGGACGCCGAGACCGGGCGGCTGGGCTTTGAGCTTGCCCGAGTCCGCGGCATATTAGATGCCTCCACCGAGAGGTCGTTGACCTTACTGGACGACTGCCTTGACGGCACCACTCACGAAGAACGCGTGGCCATACTAAAAACGGTCATGCTAGCTTTTAGAAATCTGGGCGGAGCTACAATCTTTTCCACTCACGCCCACGAGCTGGTAGGCGACTTTGAAGCCGCTGGTGAGGGCCAGTTTATCCAAGTTGAGTTTGATAATGACCACCCCACCCATAGGATAATCCCCGGCGTGTCTCACACTTCGCACGCCAATCGGGTAGCCGAGATGTATGGCTTTAGCGACCAAGCCGTCAAAGACGAGCTTAAAGCTCGCGGCATAGCAAGTCCACTGTGGTTCTAATTTAAGCTAGTTTGTCAGAGGCGGAGTGTTTTTATCTTTGGATTAAAAAGCACTGGTATGTAACTTCGGAGTTGATAATAAATTATGGTTTGAGCGGGTAATCCCCGGGGCGAAATGCCCCGGGGATTCCCGTTTAGGACGCCGTCTAGCGGCGTCCGCCCTTGATCTTCGTCGCGAAGACGACCGTCGCCCCGGCGGGCAGGACGGACTCGAGGTCCGCGTGCTCCGAGTTGACGAGGGCCTGGCCTTCCTTGGCCGAGAGACCGGCGGCCACGAGCAGGTCGCCGACCGTCGCGTCGTCGGGCATCTCGTAGAGCTCGTCACCGGTGCCGAGCATGACCAGCGTCACCGTGATGGGCGACGCCTCGGGCTCGGACGGCTCCGGCTCGGGAGCGACCTCGGGGGCCGGCGGTTCCGCGACTGCAGCGGGAGCGGCCTCTTCGGACTTGGTCTGCTTTCCCATGCTTCCTCCTTCGTACTGCGGGTTGGCTTACCGGGTGGTAAGCAGGACGGTATTGCTCACGAGGTCAAAGATGATCTCCGGCCGAACCTCGTGTCCTGTAACGAACTTCTGGACCTGGCTGGCCAGGATACCGGCCAGGTAGAAGGCGTTGTAGCTGGTTGCCCGTGCGGTGCACGGCAGCTCCGACGCCTCCTCGTCGCTGTACAGCGACGCCTCGTACAGCTGGATGTCATCCGGGTCGTAGGGAGTGACGGTGTAGATTCGCCCCTCCTGTGCTCCCATGCGGGCCTCAATGTAGACCGAGACCTGCGGATTGAGCCGTACGTTGTGCTGCCAGATGTGCTGGCGTACCGCCATCGAGTCCACGCCGCTGACGAGAATGCCCTCTGACTTCGCGTCAGCTGGAAACTCCTCGACGTGAGCATCGATTTGGATACCGGCAAAGTCGCGGCAGATGTCGGCCAGTGCCTCCACCTTTGGCTTGCCGACGTCGGAAATGCGGTACATCTGATTCGGGAGGTTGTGAGCCTCAATGATATCGGGGTCGTAGACCGTCAGGTCTTGAACCCCCATTTTGGCCAGAACCAGCCCGACAACCGAACCGATACCCCCCGCACCGATGAGAGTGAAGGGGTAGCTGTTCAGCTGCTCTTGCGTGATGACCCCATTCTGGCGCCAGAAGTCCATCATGCGCCTACGTCTTGGTTGGCGTGACGCGTCTGACACCAGGTCTTGAAACCTTGCCGCGAGTTGCGGCCGGCTTCTTGGCCTCGTGCACCAGGAGGTTGACCTCATCACGTACGCGTTCAACTTCCTCGGCCACGTACGACGTGTACAGCCGCGCCGGATGCGTCAGACGCAGCGGCACAGCCTCGTTGGGATAGACGTCAACGCGCCCCAGGTAATCGCCCCTGGAGTTGCCGACGATGGACAGCCACCACGGGACGTGGTCAAAGCCGTCAATCGTCTTGTCGTCCGTCGCACTCCAGAAGCTTTCCATGGAACCGTGTGAGTGCCACCACAACCGGACCTTGGTGTGGTCAATGCCCTGCCCAGCGGCGCTGGCCAGGAACTGAGCGACCGACAGAGCCGATAGCTCGGTCTCGCCCACCGAGACCTCCTGCTCCAGCAGGTACAGGTCGGTTACCTCCAGGATGCCGCTGCGAACCTCCACCGTGCCCAGCCCGGAAACCTCCAGGTTTCCACACTGCCTGATGTAGAGATCCAGGCGATGCCTGAGGTTAGCTGGAATGCTGACGTCTACGGCCGACGCGTCGGCCGCCAGTTTCGCTGGCTGAAGCAACTGCTCCCACCTCCTCCGCTATATCGCGGGTTGGAACGTTGTAGTCACTGAGTTTGCTGTAGCTGTCCGCTGGGTCGTAGCTTTCTTCCAGGAAGCGAACTACCAACTGGAAGAGCAGCCCAAACTGCATTGAGGCCTGCAGCTTGGCGACCGCCTCATCGACGTTGCCGAAGCAAATCGCGCCGCCGTTGTCGACATGAGGATGAACCGGGCGGTGGCTGCCGCCGTCGACCAGCTCGATGTACAAGCTTGTTGAGCTCACGTGAATTTCGTAGCGACCCATCTCGTAGATCTTACCGTTGTAGGTAATTTCGATGGGTCGGGTAACTACCGATACCTCGCCTTCGTGGACACGAACGGCCTCGAAGTCGGGCGAAGCCATCAGCGCTTCGAACTCAGCCAACAGTCTGTCTCTGAACTCTTGGACCAGCGCCTCTTCGTTGCCGGTCCGCAGCTCTTCGCGACGCTGGCGGGCCGCTTCTACGCTACGGATAGCCCGGATGTGCTCTGCTCTCGCGTTACGAGCCATCTCTTCGACGTCTTCAATACGGCCGTCGATGTGCCTCTTCTCGTCCTCGAGCATGCGTACTGCCCGCTGGATATAGCGGTCGCGGTCGATGTACAGACGGTGCTCCGCAATTGAGCGCGGGGCGCCCAAATCCGGATGCATCAGCCGGCTGGCACATTCCACCACGTACTCCAGCAGAACGTCGTCGTGCTGGTGGTAAGGCTCAAACAACAGCCACAGCGAGCCGCCCTCTTCGTCCCCCCGGAAGCAAGCCAGAGGCTCGCCCCGCGAGTCGTTGATGAGCTGGTACTCTGGGCCGAGCCCATTTGGCACCAACCGGTACCATCTGACCTCGCCAGACTCCGTTTCTTGACGGTCTTGGCACGGCGACATGAAGAAGTTCACGAACAGGATGCCTGGCCGATGGCGATATTCAGCGACGTCGTTGTCGCCAGAATTGACCACCAGGCCCCGGCTAAGCCGGAACTGGTCAGCCCGCAAGGGCTTGAAATCCCTGCCGTTACCGCCGAATCCCCACACTACGGGGTTTTCGGGGGTGGGCAAGTCAGACAGTTTCCAGAGACAGCACTCCTCGATGTACTCCCCTTTCGGGTTTCTGAGACCCTCGTAGCCTCCCGGTGAACCGAGAAGACCGAGAATCTCCATGACCGCCTCACCGTCTTCCTCATGAAACAAGATGCCGTGTCGATGGAACAGCGCGTCGCCGATTGAAATCTCGGCAACTTCGACGCCCCGCTCGTACAGAGCTTCCCGTTCTGAGTCAGACAGCAAGTAGTCCATGTAGAACCGCATTGTCTCTCACCTCCTCGGCTTTACTTGAATACACGGTGCCTGCAGTCAAACATTGACTGCAAAAATCGTGTATAGAAGAGGGCCAAAGAGATTAAATTGCCTTCGCGCAAAATGTCAAAGGGCAAAATCCAAAAACCAAAAGCTTGAATTCGTGCCAAATAATACCATAATTCAATGCATTAATCAATACTTTAAAAGGGTTGTGCTTAGCCTCAATTCTAGCCGGGCTGTCTGTTTCAGGAAGTTTTCAGTTTGTCTTAAGCGTTTTATAAGCTTGCCTTGCTAACCTTCTACTTGCCAAGGTTCGCCGGCAGGAAAACCAAAAGACTATATGTCGGTTTGCTCGCGCGAAGCACGGCAAAGGCAAATAAGTTATGAGGGGGGTAAAAAGCACGAAACTAAAGCAAGGCTCCACTTGGGACATCAAGGTCCCCAAAACCCGTAAGCCGGCTCACTAGACCCAATAGAAGCCTGGCAGACACGCCGCCCGTTGCGAGGGGCGGCGTGTCTTTATTTAATAAGCCAATCAAAAAAGCACCAGCCTTCAGCTGATGCTCATTTGGTGGAGCTGGTGGGTACTGCCCCCACGTCCGATTGTTAACATGCTTGAGTTCTACAGGTTTAGACCGCTTAAATTTCTTTGCCTAGCTACCTTAAAGCGGTCAAAAAAGTAGAAGGCGCAGTCCTGTTAAGCTTAGTCGTCTTACGGCAGACTTCCTTAAGACGATGCAATCAGATGATATAACACCGGCAAATCTCTATCTGATGTCAAGATACCGATGGGTAGCCCATTATATAGTTAGGCTACGACTGCTACTGGAGACAGCTGAGGCGTAAAAACGCTGGCCATCTTGTTCGCAAAATTTTTGAAGGCATTTATAGCCGTTTGCACCGGATAACGTTCAGTGCGCTCCGACCTGCTATTCAAGCTTGTTAAGGTTCAACCGTCGAGCTTAAAATTCAGCCCCTCGTCGGAATCGACGTGCCGGCCTCCGTAAGAATACATTTATATTCTTACTCCCGGCCTTAGGTCGCTTCCTCCTCTCAATTCTGCAAAAACTGCTGAAGCGAGTTTTTTGCAGAATTGGTAAGTAGCATTTATTCCGAGGAGTGGATGAATTTATCCACGGTTAAAGGTGCTAAATTATCTTTTCGGATAATTGTCAATATTATAGCACTAACACCTTAGAAAGTCAACAGGCTTATGTTTTTACAGAAGGTGCAGCAAACCGGATACTTGGTCTTGAAAATTACGGGCCTCACTGCGGCTCATGGTGCTAAGCAACCCCTTTTCATGGTGGGTTAAAATCTGCTCGGCTTTTAGGTAAGTTCTGTGGCCTTTTGGCGTTAGGCTGACATCGCGCTGGCGATGGTCCTTTTTGTTCTTGGTTATGTTGACTAGCCCTGCCTTTTTCATAACTCTCAGTTGGCGACTAACATTGGCTTCGGTCTGCCCCAGGTTAAGCGCAATCTGGGCCTGTGAACGGGCAACCGACTTATCCAGGGCAGCAAGGATTCTAGTTTGGCTTAGCCCTACTCCGGACTTCTTCATCAGTAGTTCGTCTGATGACTGTTGTAACTTCCACACCAGGCAGAGCAGGGGAGTGGGGCGGCCTTCGGCCGGATTTTTGCTCAATGCCATAACCATAAGCTAAATCAAAATACTTAACAAGTCAAGTATCCTTAGGGCGGGGGAGTGATAGATAAATTTTATGCCAATCTTGCAGGCTTAGTTCTTGGGCTCGCAAATCTCCGCTGACACCGGCCTCTTTGAGCAGTCTGTCGGCTTGGTCTTTTGTTATACCCAGCCCTCCGCTTAAGCTCCCCCGCAATTTTTTGCGGCGCTCCGAAAATCCGGCTTTGACTACTCTAAAAAATCTTTTGGTATCCAGCTCGTGAAACAGGGGCTTAGAATGCCTGGTCAAAATAACAACCTGCGAGTCAACTTTGGGCGGCGGGTCAAACAGTTCAGCCGGGAGCTTTATGCCCAGTTCAGCTTCATAATAAAGCTGTACACTTACCCCCAATACGCTCATCTGTCCGGGCTGGGCACAAATACGCTTGGCTACCTCTTCCTGAACCAGCAAAACCATTAAGTGAGGTGGATTGGCTGACTCCGACAGATGGCGCAGCAGGTTGCTGGTCAGATAATACGGAATATTGGCAACCACTTTGTAATTGGTCGGCAGCTCCTCAAGGTTGAACCGCAAAATGTCGGCCCGAATAACCTGCAGGTTACTAGCTGGCACACGGCCGGGCAGCGCCTTGGCTAACTGCTCATCAAGCTCTATGGCAATAACGTGCTTAGCCTGCCCAACCAGATAGCTGGTCAGACTGCCCAAGCCTGGGCCAATTTCTAGTACTGTATCGGTGTGCCTGATTTCGGCGTACTCGGTAATTGCTTCCAGGGCCTCTACATCGTCCAGCCAGTGTTGGCCCAGAGATTTTTTGGGCGTGGTCATTTATTTAGAATTTTAAGTGATACTAGCGCCGCTACTAACTGGACTGTAGCCATCAGCGCAAAAAGGCCGCGGAAATTACCGGTCGAACTCAGAATAAAGCCGCTAACTACGGCCCCTGTAGCCGTAAATATGCGATTGCCACCTTCCCAAAAAGCCCATTCCTGCGTTTCTTTGCCCTTGTCTTCCCAGGTAGCATAGGTGCTCCTAAGAGCCGGGGTCAGCAGACCGGTGCCAATGGCGTTAAATACCTGAACCGCAAACAGCTGCCAAATTTGGTGAACAAACATATAAGCTACCGCGCCAGCGGCTAGCCAAAAAAAGCCAGCTACAACCAACTTTTCTTTGTGCTTTTGGCTGTTTTCCCATTTACCAAAGAAAAGTATCATCAGCGCCGCAGCGTAGGCGCCCAGTCCGGCAGTCAGACCAACTGTCTTGGCGTTGCCACCCAGGCCCAGTACAAAGATGGCATACAGCGGCGTAAAAAAGGCGAAGGCGAAAAGATTTAGGTAGTTTGCAAACAGCAGGTAGCGGAGTTTCAGATTAACCATGCTTTGATTGTACTATCTACATTCTTCGCATTGCCATAGCTTCATTACCACCAGCCGGTGTTGACTTTGTGGCTGTAGGCTCCTGACCAGCCGCCGTATGTCCGATTGGCGTAGGCTGTCGCCCAGTGCAGCTGGGTTATGGGATTGGTTTGCCAATCGCTGCCGTAGGCAGCCATTTTAACCGGTGGTGTAGCCTGACCAAGCCCGTAGCCCAAAGGTGCGTCTACGGCATAAAGCGGCTCAAACCCGGCCGGGCAGGAATGCTCGCCCTGCCACTTGGTAGGGCACCAGCCGGACTCGTGACTAACAATGTAATTGACATAGGCAAAGTCCGAGCTTGCGATGCCGGAGGCTCGCATAACACTCTGTTTATCAGAATCAATATCAATTGAGGTACCGCGAGCCACAATTTGCGGTACCGGATTTTGGACTACAACCTCCTGTATAAGCTGTCGCCCAGTCTCGGCACCGCCGGCAACAGTGATAATGTAAGTGTCGGTCTTTTTGCCCGGCGCGCCGGCCTGCCGCACCGCCGTGGCGCCGAAGCTGAGCGTTGGATCAGGAATAGTTTGAACCGGTGCCGGAACTACCGACTCAGTGGTCACCAACTGGCTGCCGCGGTTCAGTACAAATATTTGCAGGCCCGGCGTGATTGGGGTGGTGCCCGCCGGCGAGACACTCTCGCCTTTATTTAGCTTGATACCCTTTTCCTGCAGCAGGCCGGCGACTGTTTTGGCTTGAGTGTACGACGGAACTTGGGCGCCATAAAGATTTAGTGAAATGGGCGTAGCCCGCGAGACTATGACTTCTTCACCGATAGTGTTGTCGTTAACATCTCCTGGCGCAAATTTGGCAATATCTTCGGGATTAATGTTGAGCCCGGCTGACTGGGCAACCGTGCGGGCGCTTTTTTGAGCCGTTAAAACTACGGTTTTATTTGTGCCATCCACCACGGTAACCGGCCTGGCCCGGTAAACATTGACCCTAAAGTTGTCTTCTACTATCGGCGTGTCAGCAGCTGGTTCCACAACATCCTGGGCTATCAGGTTGAGCGGTAGCTTTTTTACCAGGTCGCCGACAGTAGCGGCTTTAGTATCAAGCGTTTGGCGCTTGCCGTCGTCATATAGAAAAACAACATGCGAATCACTAGGTTGGAGTGTGACGGAAGAGTGAAGATGAACAATAAAAAGAACCACCCCAAGTCCTATAAGGATGCCCATAGCGGGTATCAGATACGGGCGCTTGTAAAAATGTGCCCGCCCGCTACGGTGTGCCCGACGGTATTGTTTCAAAAATCTGGGTTTCAATCTCATAACTTAGCTTGCAGCGGCGAGACTTTTGAGTGCCCAAAGCATTAGTGCCGCTGAAACTTGAGTCTTAATTATACCAGATGAGACAAGGAGTAGCGGGAGGCGCTTAGAGTTTCTCCAGGGGTGCAAAAGCCAGGTTTAGTTTCTTGGCCCCCCTACCCTTAAAGTAAACCGTAGCGTTATCGCCATCTATTTCTACCACCGTACCTTCGCCAAAAAGACTGTGCCGAACAACGTCGCCCTCGTTTAGCTCTGGCACGTAGCGCGGCTCGGATTCACTGGCCTGATTTGCCGGCGGGTTGTCGGCAAGTATGCCAGACGAGGTTATTGAGCTGTCAATATCCGATAAGAAGCGGCTGGGCGGGTTTGACTGCCGGCCACCGTAAAGCGTCCGTTCAACGGCGTAAGTTAGATAAAGTTCCTGGCGGGCTCTAGTCATCCCGACATACATTAATCGCCGCTCCTCTTCCATTTGGGCGGCGTCAAACAGGGCCTGTCCGTGCGGCATGATTGACTCCTCCAGCCCAACAATAAAGACTACCGGAAACTCTAAGCCCTTGGCGGCGTGCAAGGTCATTAGCGTTACCGAATCGGCGCCAGAATCAAGACTGTCAACATCGGATACCAGCGCCACTTCTTCTAAAAAACCGTCCAGCCCGAGGTCCTGATATTCTCCGGCTACGCTCAAAAGCTCTCTGACATTTTCAACCCGGGCCTCGCCCTGAGGCGTGCCGTCGCGCAAGTAGTCCAAATAATCAAGCCGGCGCAGCAGTGAGTCTATCAAGTTAGTAATGCTAAGATCCTGAATCTGAGCGTTAAAACTGCTGATGATATTGCCTAGTTGAGAAAGGCCGGCTCGGGCTTTGGGCGTCAGCTGCTCGCAGGTGTTAACTTTTGTCAGCGCCTCGCTTAGGCCCAGCTTGTGAGCAGCTCGCCAAGCATTAAAAACCTGGACCGATTTGGCGCCGACGGCGCGAGCCGGCACATTGACTATTCTCTCAAAGCTGGCACTATCACTCGGCTGATAAATTAATCTGAGGTACGCCAACAGGTCTTTAATTTCTTTCCGTTCATAAAAGCGCACGCCGCCAATAATCCGGTAAGGCAATCCGCGGTGAACAAAAACTTCTTCCAGCGCCCGGCTTTGAGCGTTGGTTCTATAAAGTATGGCGTAGTCACTATAGGCTCTATGACCGCTGTCTACAGACATACTGATGCGCCTGGCGATAGCCTCCGCCTCTTGGCGTTCGCTGGCTACTGGCACAATCTGCACCGGCTGGCCGGCACCGGCGGCTGTCCATAATTTTTTTTCGCTGCGAGTACCGTTTTTACTAATTACGCTATGGGCGGCATCCAGGATGCTTTTGGTACTACGGTAATTCTGCTCCAGTTTGATAACCGTACAGTCTGGATAGTCCTTCTCAAAGTTTAGTATGTTGCGGTAATCGGCTCCGCGCCAGCTATAAATACTTTGCCAGTCGTCACCAACTACAGCGATATTTTTATGCGGGCCGGTCAGCAGTTTTATTAAGTTGTACTGAGCGGCGTTGGTATCCTGATACTCGTCTATCATGACGTAGCTGAACTGCTTCTGCCACTTTTGCCGGATTTCCGGTACGTTTTGCAGTAAGCTGACTGTCTGGCCGATGAGATCGTCAAAATCCAGCGCCAGATTGTCGCGCAGGGCTTGCTCGTAAAGTGGATAGATTTTAGCCGCGGCCGCGGCGGCCGGGGAGCCCTGAGACAGCGAGGCAAATTCTTGAGGTCCAACCAACTCGTTTTTAGCACTGCTAATAAGCGACGTTAGCAGGCGCGGCGGAAACTTTTTTTCATCAACTCCGACTTGCCGGCTAATTTGTTTGACGGCGGCCTGGCGGTCGCCCTCGTCCCATATTATAAAGTTGCGCGGTAGGCCGGCGTGTTCACCATCCTGACGCAGAATGCGTACGCAGATGGAGTGGAAGGTACCCATAAAAGGCATAAAGCCGCGGTCGGCAGCCTTTTTGCCCAGCAGGGTCGCTACTCGCTGGCGCATCTCACCGGCGGCTTTATTAGTAAACGTTACAGCCAGAATATTATAAGGCGTGGCTTTATGGGCGGATAAAATATTAGCGATACGGTGGGTCAGGGTCTTAGTTTTACCACTGCCGGCGCCGGCCAAAATTAAAAGCGGCCCCTCAGTAGTCTCAACAGCTCTACGCTGTTCATCATTTAAATCCTCCAGTAGTCCTTGCACCTAGTTATTCTAACAAATGAGTCCGGGTGGTCTTTTAGGTTGATTGACTAAAAATGTGAAACGGCAAGTTAACGCCCACGTTGATTATGCCGGCGTCTATCAAAAGATAAGCGCTGATGGCTAAAAGTAGCAGCACAACCGCCAACCATACGATAATCTGGCGAAGCCGCCGGGGCGTGGTGACCGGCTCGTGCGATAACGGCAAACTTTCAAAATGCGGTTCGGCCGCCGGTGCAGCTGCTGGCTGAGGCGGGGCCAGTGGTGCATTAAAAACGTCTGGTGAAGCCGGTACCGAGGGCGTCTCAACTGGAGCTGCTGCGGTGCCCACCGGTTGGACTTGGGCAGGCAGCTCGGGCGTGGGAGTTGTAGCCGAAATGACAGTTCCAGCCTGGGCCATCTCGGTTGCGTTGACGCCCCCATGGCCGGCCAAAACGTCGGGGTCAAAATTAGCCAGCGGGGTGCGGGCCGTATTTATAGCACTGCGCATTTCGTCGGTAACTTCAACCGGTTTGGCCCGGTAGTAAGTCGTTTCCTTAGAACTACTGGGCGCCGGTTTTATAGGACCGTTTACCGGTGCTGTCGGGCGTTTGACCATGGGGTCGGCCATTACCGGACGGTGCCCGACTATTATTGGACGACTGGTGTTGGAAGGCCGGGGCTTAGCAACATCAAAAACCTTTGGGGGCTCAGGCTTCATTCCGTTAGAACCCTACCTTTCTGTTGCCGGCAAGTTGGTAAGTCTTACTGCTTGCAATATGACTGGTTCTAACGGGATTCATCCTCGCCGACCTCTTGATTGCGCTGCCAGCTTCGGGTTGAGTCTACAATGCCCGCAAAGCTTTGATAATTAAGGCTGGCCCCTCCTACCAGAAAGCCTTCAACTCCCGGTACGTTTAAAAAGCCGTGTATAACCTCTGGTACTACACTGCCGCCATATAGAACTCTGACCGATTTGCCGGCTTTTTTACCGAAGACATCGCCTACATAATCTCTTATATAGTCAACCGCGGAGCCTACCTGGTCTGGTTTAGCAACGTCTCCAGTGCCAATCGCCCAGACCGGTTCGTAGGCTATGACCATTTGCTCAACCTCCTCGGCCGTCAGGTTGGAAAGGGCGGTCATTAATTGGTCGTGGAGGACTTGTTTAGTTTCGCCGTCATCTCTTTCCTGCTTGGTTTCACCAACGCATAAAATCGGCGTAATGCCGTTGCGAAATGCGGCTGCTACCTTGTCTCTAACCATCGGCAAGTCCTCGTTAAATATGTGCCGTCGTTCGCTGTGCCCAACAATCACATAATGAACCAGGTCTCGCAGCATAGTAAAACTAACTTCACCGGTATAGGCACCTTCGTCTTTAAAATAGGCGTTTTGGGCAGCTAGGCGAAATTTTCTGCGGTCTAGTTGGACGCTTAGCGGCTGAAGCACTAGCATGCTGGGTGCCAGTACAACCTCTATGTCACGATGTATCTTTATATTCTCCTGCAGCCTGTGCAACAGCAAGCTGGCCTGAGAGGCGTTGAGGTGCATTTTCCAGTTACCGACAATTAGTAGTTTGCTCATAATTCTTATGTTTATTGTACCGCTTTAGCCGTCCTTGTTCCAAAGGACGTCAACACCTGGCAGGCTGTGTCCACTCATCAGCTCCAGGCTGGCCCCACCGCCGGTGGATACATGGCCAAAATCCTCAACCAGCTTAGCCTGCTCAACATAACCAACCGTATCGCCGCCGCCGACTAGGGTAAAGGGCTTGTTTTGATGACGATTGCTCGGTCCTATCATGGCCTCAACTACAATCGCTGTACCGTGAGAAAACGGCGCGGCCGCTCCGGCTATGCCGCGCGTTTCGGTTACGCCGCAGGTGCCGTTCCAAACTACGGTGTTGGCCATCCGAATGGCGCCGGCGATTTGGTAAGCACTCATTGGACCGATATCCAGCACCAGCTCATTTGCCAGTACGCTGTAAGTTTTGTGGTTTGGTTTTTTAGGATAGGCTTCAATGTCGTCCAGACTGTGGCTGACTAGATCCACAACCCGCGTGGGCTTAGTACCATCCATATTGGTGGAGACTACTACATCCACCGGCACTAAAAAATTAAAGTTACGCTCCCTCTCAGCCTTTTCGGCTTTAGCCAAAATTTTCTTGGTCTCGGCTAATGCGTCCTTTTCAACCAGGCTTTGCCCCAGACTGTGGCCCTGCGCTACCAGAAAGTTATTGGCCATGGCCCCACCCACGGCTACGCAATCGGCAATGTCTATCAGACGGTTTAGAATATCAATCTTGTCGCTAACTTTGGCGCCGCCGACCAAAGCCGTCAATGGCTTGGCTGGGTCTTCCATGACCCTGGTGATGGTATCAACTTCTTTTTCCAGCAAGAATCCGGCCAGGGCTGGCAGCTGGCGGGCAATAGCGTCGGTGCTGGCGTGAGCTCGGTGCACTACGCCAAAACCGTCCTGGACAAAAATTTCCGAACCGGTATCGGCTATGATTTGCTTGGCAAACTCTGAATCATCCTTTTCCTCTTCGGGGTGAAAACGCAAGTTTTCCAACATCAGTATCTGGCCCGGCTCCAGCTTGGCGGCCATGTCTTTGACCTGCTGCCCGATGCAATCAGGCGCAAACTCAACCTTTTTATCAAGCAGGTCGCTCAGGCGCTTGGCTACCGGTCGCAGGCTGTTGGCCGTATCTCCCGGACCTGTCGGCCGGCCTAGGTGCGAGATTATTATTAGCTTAGCGTTCTTCTCAAGGATGTATTTGACCGTCGGCAGGCTTTGGCGGATGCGGTAATCATCGGTGATAGTGCCCTTCTCCACCGGCACATTATAGTCAGTTCTAAGCAGCACGGTCTTACCGTGCAGGTCCCAGTCGCGAATTGTTTTTTTATTAAACGCCAAGTGCCTGCCCACCCTTTTAAAAAGTCACGTAATTTCACTTAAAAGTATGACAAACCCGGCAGCTAAATACCAGCTGATAAAGCTGGTGACCCCTAGGGGAATCGAGTCACCTCCGGCGACCCCGAAACTACGTCTTTCAAAACGAGTTTTGAAGAGTAGGTTTCCTTGCGAACTGCCACAGGCAGTTCTCACCCTGTTGCCAGGATGAAAACCTGGTGTCCTTCGTCAGACCAAAACTTCAGCTTGTTCGCCGCTTTCAACTCGCATTAACCAGCCGGAAATCGGCGCTCCAGCTTACATTTGGTCTTCCTCCAAAAATCAATAACATGTGGTGACCCCTAGGGGAATCGAACCCCTGTTGCCAGGATGAAAACCTGGTGTCCTAACCGTTAGACGAAGGGGCCAGGATAGCCATACGTTATTGATTTTAAAGGAGCAAAATCCGAAAGCTGGAGTTTGTGACAGACAAATATCGTCCGACGGATGTCGCAACGCAAGCTGAAGGATTATTGCGACGCGACAAAGGGGCCAGAACAGAGGTATTTTAGCAGAACCACCTCCGTTTTGGTATCAAAAAACCCCGCGGCCACTCCACCTAAAGAGCCGACGAGGTATATAAGATTTCTATTTCCGAGCGGTCAGTCAAACTACTCTAGAAATTACCGTAGCATAAATCCGGCTTTAGCACAACCGTTATCCACACCTTTATGAGCGCTTGCGGCGAGAGATGCTCATGTGAACCACTGCACCGACTGCCGATGCGACCAAGAAAATGCCCAGCATATCACCGGGGCCGGTATTTGGTACGCTTGTACCGCTCAGACTACTGCCGGTCTGGGTAGCGGCAGTCTTAGCCTTAAAAGTTATATAGCCGCTATACTTGGGGCCTCCGGGTACGTTGCCGTCAAATTTGTCATAGCCAATCAGCACACCGCTGGTTGTAAGTGAGTTGCCCAGGCTATTGCCGCGCCAGGTGTTGTTCCATATCTGGGTTGAGCCTGACTGGTAGTTTATTTTTAAGGCGTTGTCGCTAGTTAAACTAATCGTGTCGCTGACTTGCTGGGGCTTAGCGTTATCAGCACTTATGTAAGCACTAACTACTGGAGTTCGGCTGGCTTGGGTCGGCAAACTAACTCGCACTTGAGTATTTTTAGCGACTAGTCCAAGATTGCTACCAGCGTTATTATCGTAATAAATCCTGAAAACCAGTTCCTGGCCGTCATGGAGTTGCAAGGTCCGGGCATAATTACTCTGGCTGGTATCGCGAACCACCAGAAAATGCTGCTCATTGCCGACTGCCGGATTATTATAAATGGAGTTAAAAGTAATATAACTGGCTGGTTGGCTCCAGCTAAAACTTGGCCTGGGGCCGCTGGCGTTGGCGGAATGCGGAGACAAAGCCGCTATAGCAACCAGCCCAACAATCAAAACCGCAATTATTCTAATCCAAAACCTGCTTAACATCGGCTCCTCTTTGCTCTATTTAGTATACCAGAACATTAAAGTTTATTCTTTGCCAATCAAAAATCCCCCTCAGAGTTTTGAAGGGGGATCTTGATTCGTCAATCTAGGCGAAAGAGCGGTCTAGTCCAATCTTAGCGACGGTTGCGTCGGCGGGACACCATATAGTG
The DNA here is from genome assembly GCA_035542755.1 of Binatia bacterium. Lineage (GTDB taxonomy): Bacteria > Patescibacteriota > Saccharimonadia > Saccharimonadales > UBA10212 > RYN-425. The sequence continues at coordinate 20,969 of DATKKU010000032.1, forward strand.
ACCAGCAGAGCCGACGGCGGTAGCACCCGTAAAGATGCCTAGCACGTCACCAGGGCCAGTGTTTGGCAGAGCCTTAGGAGTAGTTGGTGTTGGAGTGGGTGTTGGTGTTGGGGTTGTGGGTACGTGAACTTTGACCAGGATAGTGACATAGCCACTAAACTGAGCGCAGCCAGGGACATTACCGTCAGTACCACGGCTACCAACTAGCGCACCACCATTAACCACGTTGTCGCTAACGCTAACACCACTTACGTAGTTGGTGTAAAGCTTAGCAGAACCGACTTCGTAGGTTACGGTGAAGGGCGTAGAGCTGGTAAGGTCGGCACTGGCATACACCTGGTGAGGTGTAGCATTGTCGGCAGTAATGTAGGCCGTTGGGGTTACGGTAGTAGCTGGTCCACTTGGCAGGTTAAACTTGACGGTCGTATTTGTGGCAACCAGGTTAAGGCCTGATTCTGCGTCGTTGTGAAAGTAGACGGTCATAAGAACGTCTTCGTTATCGGTAACTTGGGTGGCAGTGGCATTGGAGCCAGAACCCTGAGTTGCGTTACGGACTTTCAACAGCTGTCGCTCGTCGCCCCAGGTTGGGTTGTCGGTAATAGAGTTGAAAGTTATGTAGTTGGCCGGGCTGGCCCACGTAAATGTGGGGCGGCTAGGGCCAAAGGTAGCGGCGGCGTACACAGCGGCAGAGCCGCCAAGCACCACAGCGGCTACAGCCACTAGCGAACTAGCACTTTTGAGGGACTTAAATATATTCATCTTAAGTATCCTTTCTAATTTAATTAATAGCGGGTTCACAAACTAGATAGTTATTGGGCTTCAAAATGTAATGAATTTTTGGCTGCCGGTAACTCAATCCCTAATGGGAGAATTACCGGCAGCCGGTGGAGCGCTCGCGCAAAAATCAGCGCGAGCGCTCCCCGACTACCAGGCTGACCGCCCTACGGCGCCGGAGGTGACCCGGTGTTGCCGCTCGGCGGTGGTGCGACGAGCGTGAACGGAAGCGTTCCGCAGTCACGAGTCTGGCCGTCACCGAAGGTGGCGACAGCGTGGATCTGATACGTGACGTTGGAGCCTCCGGCCGCGAGCGGCGTGTAGGTGTGGGCAGTCTGGGTGGCTTGGATGCTGTTGGAAGCACCGTCGCCCCAGACGTACGTCACCGATGCCGGCATCTCGCTGCCCGTGTTCACCGACGCATAGACCACGTTGGTGAACGTCTTGTCCTGCGTCCAGCTCAGCGTGCAAGCATGCGGGGTCGGTGTGGGCACCGAACAGAACGGGAACGTGCCCGTTGAGGGCGGCGTGCACGTCGGTGTCGGTGTCGTCGTCGGCGGCGTCGTGCAGTTCTGCGCCACGTACTGATTGGCGTTGGCGATCGCCTCGGCCGCGGTGGCTCCGTTGATCGTGATCTGCGCCGCTCCGCACGTGACGATGACGTAGAACGTCGAGCAGACGACTGCTCCCGGGCTGTCAATGGCGTTGCACGAGCCCGTGGGGGTTGTCGTTGTCGGCGGAATCGTCTTCAGAAGCACGGTCCGCTTGTAGGTGGTGTTCTGCTTGTAGGTCGTTGTCAGGGTCGCGCACTTCTTGAAGGGCTTTCCGGACACTTCGTTCCGGCAGTACCCCTTCATGAAGGGCTTGTACAGCGTGCAGGTGGTCGTCAGGTTGCGCAGCGTGACGGTCTTCTTGTACGTCGTGGTCTGGTAGACCTTGACGGAACCGTCGGGCTGCTTCTGCTGCGACTGCGTCGTTCCGACGACGGTCGTAACAGTCTTGACGACCTTGGCCTTGCCGAGCTTCTTGACCGTCTTGCCGACGATCTCGGCGAGCACGTTCTTGCCCGAGTGCACCAGCAGGCCGGCGAACGGCTTGTAGGTACTGCCCGAACAGTACGTGTTCTTGCTCAGCTTGTAGCCCTTGGGGGTCACCACGTTCACGACCTTGTCGCTCTGCAGGAATGCCAGAGCGTCCTGGTCGGCCGGCATGAAGCCGTCTGCCACGAGCTCGTTCTTGAGGCTCGGCAGGAACTTGGCGCCGGCGCCCTGGTAGTAGGACACGGCCTCACTCTTGTTGCTGAAGCCGGGCCCGCAGTACGCGGACGCGATTCCGGTGTAGATGACGCTGATTGCCCCGACCGTTGTCAGGGCGATGAGCATGCGCTTGAGGCGCATCGTTCACCTCCAGTTCCGATCGAGGACAGGAAAGGCGAAGCACCAGTCGATCGTACTGGTGCCGCGCACTTCTAAAGGCCGATTTAGAACAAATTAGCCCAGAAGCGCGCGGCACCGCAATAGTCAAACAGGTAAATTGGTAGTCGGTTACGGGTTTTAAGATGCCTGCGAACAAATAAATCTGCTCAAGCGGCAAATACTTAAAGCCCCATAACTATCTAGTTTGCTTCAAACAAAATACTGTTTTTCACAAACTACTCCTAGTTTTTAAGTTGACGCCCCACCCAGTAAAGGCTTCCAGCAGACCCGGCGAGTTAACACCTTAGGCCCACCTTAGAGATTTCCACCTCTTCGCCTTTTAAGCGAGGATAGTCATACTCTACCATATCAAAAAGCTTATGTCAATACCTGGCACAATAAATTAAGCATAAGCACAAGTAGTTTATAAATCTAAAAATGAGAAAGCCCGCCTTTTTATAGCGGGTCTGCTGTAAAAAGCGGGCTGTGGGTTGAGTTATCGGCAAGATTTGCGAGTAAGATGGGAGACCCACGCAGTCGCGCGGGAGGCAGAGCGCAGCGGTCCGTGTGGGTCTCCCTCGCCCGTAGTCGAGCTCGTGCGCCCGACCCACCCCCTTCCTCAGGGGGGGTGTACCACCCGAGGGAGGAGTCAGGCCCCCGGATGGATCTTGCAAACAGATGCAAGCATCGAGTTGATGCGGAGCCCGGGAGGGCTCCCGGGCTCCGCATCGGGGGAGTGGAGCATCGTGGCTCAAGCAGGGGGCCAGGGCCACGATTGGGCGTAGGGCAGCAACCAGCGAGTGAACGCCAATCGCTACCCCACGACTGTAAGCAGACTCTAGACAGAATCTGCTAATCTCAGGGGGGGTCCCTCTAGTACCATCTTCAGGGTCAGCGACGACCCTGCAGATGACGCTTTTGGGAACTCCCCCCGAGCAGAAGGGCATTATCGGCACTCCGTCTCCAGAGTACTTTGACGGTGCCCGCGACAAAAACGACGGACACACCCTTAAGCTCAGCAAATCTTAATAAGTCAACGTACTTCGGCGTCGAGCTTAAAAGGGAGCAAACCTAAACTGGCGCATCACCTAAAGCTTCAAGACTCCGAACCAGTTAATAAATATAGCACCTCTGGATTATTTGGCAAGCGCTTTTTCGGCCTGGGGCTTGACCTCTATAGCACTTCTTGGAAAATTAAAGCCAAAGGTACTGCCCTTGCCTTCGGTACTCCTGAAGATAATTGACCCGCCCTGAACGGTAATAACCTTCTTGGCCATATACAGCCCCAACCCCGTGCCATCTGGCCGCATCTTCCTAGCATTGTCGGCTCTATAGAACCTGGTAAACAGATGGTGCTGGACAGCCTTTGGTACCCCAAGGCCAGTGTCTGTTACCGTGCAGCTGACCGTCTGATCTGTCGCTTCCAGGGCTATCTCCACCTTGCCGCCAGCCGGTGTGTAATAGATGGCGTTATCTATAAAATTCATAACCACCTGCCTGATTTTGGTCTCGTCCAGATTGAGCATTGGGAAATTTTCCGGCTTTTTATAGATAAGCTCCAGATGGTGATTTTGAGCCGATTCCTGCAACTGGTCCACTTCCGTTTGTATCAGTTTAGCCAGGTCTGTGGCGTGGTTATCTATAACAAATTTGCCGGTCTGAAGGCGGGATACATTTAGTAAATCGCCCACTAGAAATACCATCTGGTCGGCACCTTCGTAGGCCTTCTGCAGCATATCCATCTGGTCTTTACTGAGCTTGCCGCCGTAACCCTCCAAAACCATGCTGATATACCCCTTAACGACGGTTAGTGGCGTTCGCAGCTGGTGACTGGCCATAGAAATAAACTCGTCTTTGCTTTTATCCAGGCCACGAAGCTTGGTGTTGGCGTGCCGCAGCTCTTTGGTGGCAGCGTTAATTTTGTCCTGCAGCGTCACATTAAACTGCTTAATTTCCTCAAAGCGCAATGAGTTTTGAGCGGCAATAGCTAGCTCCTCACCAATAATTTCCATTATCTTTTCGTCCTGGCCGGAGTAAACGTTGCCGCTTTTTTTCTGCCCGAAGAGAAGGTAACCGACCTCTTCCTCTTTAGTCACTAGCCCGACTATAGCTGCCACGGCGTATTTGTGCGAAAGTTCGTAAAGCTGGCCAGAGTTGTCCATTGTGATGGTCTGGATGACCGTGGTTTTTGAGGGGTGCAAAATCTCGCGGATTGTATTAATTTCGTCCGAGTGAAAATGCAGGTGGTGAAGCCCCTGCACCTCTACATAGTTTTTAGTAGAACTGCGAATGATAAAGGTTGAGAACTCTGACTTTAAGTACTTGTTAATTATTCGCGAGGAGTGCTGAAGCAAATCCTTCAAGTCCATGGTGGTGACCAAAACGCTATTGAGCTCATCCAAAAATGCCTGGGGATCGTAGGCATCGCGATAGAAAATTGAGTTGGTTAGCCTGTCAAACTGGGTCTTTATGGTTGGGAACATCAGGGCCGTCAAGAGGGTAAGTAGCAGATAAAATATTTCCTGGGTCGCGGTAATTGACGAGCCGGAGAAGAAATACTGGTTGATTTCAAAGGCCACCCCAACGTAAATCAAACCGATAAAGACCAGTGACAGTACATAAGCGAAAGACCGCGCTACAATCGGTCTGATGTCAAACAGCTTGTGCTTCACTATCGCGTAGCCAATACCCCCCAGCAGACAGACCGACAAAATCGGCGGACCATACTTGGTAGTCTGAAAGCTGTCCGAGAACAGAGGGATTATAACGTTAGTCAGCATCCCAATCGTGATACTTGCGCCAAAACTAATGGCTATTATTTTGGCCTGGTTTTTTTGAGTCTTGTCTCCAGTTTTGGCAAGCTTATAGAAATTATAAATAATTACGCTAAAGCCCAAGACTACGGCTAGTATCCATAGCTCAATCAGGGGGCCCGAGGTAAATATAAGTTTATCGCCACGCTGCTCCACGGTGCCACTAACCAGGCTAGTTATACTAAGTACCGACACGACCAAGGCTCCTAAAATAACAGCCGTTTTATGCCGAAACTTTCTGCCGGTAAAAAAATAGCTGAAGGCAAGCGCTGCCATCAAGGCCCAAAAGCCGAATAAGAATGATAGTTTGTTGAACAATATATTCAGAGTCAGCTGGTTGGCTTTGTCGGTCAGATAGTTGGTGACCGCCCAAAAGCTCAGCAACAGGGAAAGTATAAAAAAACTACGACTGACCGCGGAGCTGGAATTCCTCAAATAGACAAACAGGCCTAGGAATACGTTTGCCACGCAGGTCAACGCCAAAACGATTATGGCTATATCCACAAGGATAATATTACTCTATATTTAGCCCGAGTGGTTAGCTGTGAAGCTTAAAAATCTCTTCGGCGCTATTTTGGTCGGTAAATCTAATCAGTTCGTCTAGGGGGCTGTCGTCTTCTATGAGCAGCTTCATCCAATTGCCAACTTGCTGTCTTTTGTGACTTCCAGATTCCCAAAACTTACTAATCCAATAGTTCATTTGGGGCTTAAAATCCGAGGTCTGGGCATACATGGCGTAGCTTTGTTTGGACCCTAAGTAGGGAAAGCCTTGGGAGTCAAATATGCGGCGCAACGGAAACCTTAGAGCCCACAAACTTCTTTGGGCCTGTTCGTCAACAATCGTCACGATGTGGTCAAAGTTAGGATTATTAATAACCGTTTTGTATAAGGGTCTATAGACCAGCAGCCTAGATAGGCCGTCCTCTTGCCTGCGATACTCTGGCAACAAAGCAAGAGTAGAGACATCAATGCATCTATCCGGATTAATAGCGTAAGCCTGGTAAACATCCTCGGCGACTATTCCAAGCGGCGTACGCGGCAAATCAACCAGGGATTTTAAACCGGCATCTGAGTTTGCGATTAGACGCATGGTGCCTACCGGCATCTCCTGCTCGTGGTCAATGACGACAAAGAAGGTACTTGCCGATTCGTACGGTCCGTATTCACTGGCCATAATGTCTGGGGTGTTACGGAATGACTCGTCAAATACCGCACTCTCTACACTTCTGCCCAGGTTGGAATAGATTGTGTCCGGGGATATCACGTAGCTGCCAAGCCGCCCAACTGGTTTCTCGTGACCGGTCAGAAAGTCTCGGCAAAGTTCCCCGACCTCAGCGCGTGATAACTCATAACTCGGCGAGACTCTGCCTCCCGGATAGAGATTGTGCTGCGGACCGGTCACCTAAAATTCCTTATACTCAAGTTTCTTAACTTGAAAAAAATCCTTTGTAAAATTAACCGCCCTGATGACATCAAATTTTTTACAGGTGTATATGTCAACACTAAAAAATAACCGGGGCTGGTCCCACGCATAAAAATGGGCACCAGAAGACTCCCAGTGTATCCAGGCCGCTTCTCCGTACTTTGGTGAGCGGTGTGTTACTGGTTTTATGAGAGTGCGCATCTTGAGAACGTCTGATAGCTCTAGCAGGTAGTCTTTTATTTCTTTGGCTTTCAGCGGTTTGTTTGGATATCCCTCTATGACAACTCTTTGTCGGTATATTTCAGGGGCAAGATTTTTCATCCTTCTTGCTTAAGTTATATCATCTCTGAACGCCTAAGCTCAACCTAATTAACCGTAGCAACATGGTAGAGCATCGTTTTGGTGTGGATACTAGGAAGCTTGAGCAAGGAATTAAAAAGATTTGCAGCATTAATGAATCCTACAGAACGTAACTCGGCAACCTGGAAAAGCATATGCTTCTAGTGTAGTATCAAGAAGAATGAAGAAGATAGCCATAGTTGAGGACGATTTGGCGATTGCCCAGATGTACCGATTGAAGTTTGAGGCTGAAGGCTACCACGTTAGCATTGCCGAAAACGGACGATTGGGCCTAACTCTGTGCCAAGAAATGGGGCCGGATTTGGTGCTACTGGATTTAATGATGCCCGAGATGAACGGCGACGACATGCTTGATAAAATGCGCCATACCGACTGGGGCAAAGACATTAAGGTCTTTATTTTGACAAATGTTGGCGAGCAAGAGGCTCCCAGCCGATTGAAAGATTTGGGCGTTAGTAAGTACGTGGTCAAAGCCGAAATGACGCCCCGCGAAGTAGCCGATTTAGTAAAAGCCGAGTTTGGTGACCAGCAACCCGTAAAAGGTTAGACCGTTAGCTTATGAATCCCGTTAGAGATATATGCCTTATAGATTACACTCTGGACCTAGATAACATTGATGTTGAGAGGAATCTCTAACGGGATGAAGATAGCAATTGTTGGCTGGGGCTTGGAAGGTCAGAGCGCCTACGGGTTTTTTGGCCCAGAGCATGAATATTTGATTGTTAATGAAGAACCCCGGGACGACTTTCCGGCTGAGACTGAAAAGATTAAGCTTCAGTTTGTTGATAAGCCCCGGCAGCCAGGGCTGACCGGCAATGTTGGCGACCTAAGTTACCTTGAGGGCATAGAGGCTTACGACAAAATTGTCTACACTCCAACTGTGCGTAAAAATCTAGAGAAAGTCTTTGCCGCTGATAGTCCTTTTTGGTCAAAGGCGACTACCAACCAGCACATATTTTTTGAAACTGTAGAAACTAAAAATATCATTGGTGTTACCGGCACTAAGGGCAAGGGCACAACCTCTACCCTAATTACCAAATTTCTTGAGGCTTCCGGTAAAAAAGTCCACCTTGGCGGCAACGTTGGGCGCGCCGTACTGGACTTTGTGCGCGAGGTCCAGCAGGACGACTGGGTAGTTTTGGAACTGGCTAACTTTCAGCTTTATAAATTTCCTTATAGCCCGCACATCGGCGTTTGTCTAATGTTGGTAGAGGAGCACATGGAGTGGCACCCTGATATGGAAGATTACGTTGATGCCAAGGCCAATATATTTAGGTGGCAAACGGCTGGTGATGTCGCCGTTTATTTGAGTGGCAACCGTTACTGCGAGCAAATTTCTAAGCTGTCCAAAGGCAAAAAAGTTCCATTTTATAAGAACCCCGGTGCCTATGTACGCGATGACGGCCAAATAGTGGTTGGCAAGGATGAGACACAGATAATTGATAAGGGCGAGGTAAAGTTACTCGGCGAGCACAACTTGCAGAATGTTTGCGCGGCGATTACGGCCGTCTGGCAAATAGAACAAAAACCAGAGGTTTTGGCTAGTGTACTGAAGTCTTTTGGCGGCTTAGAGCACCGGCTGGAGTTTGTACGCGAACTTAGCGGGGTCAAATACTATAATGACTCCTTCGGAACTACACCAGATACAACGATCGTCGCCATGGACAGCTTTGCTCAGCCGCTAGTGCTAATCGTCGGTGGCCATGACAAGGAGGCCGACTACGAGACGCTGGCCACCGAGATTATAAAACGCAGTCCCCGCCACGTTATCGCCATTGGGCAAATTGCCGACAGAATCTCTACGGCTCTGCGAAAGGCCGGCTTTAACGATATAACCTATGGGCTCAACACAATGCCAGAAATTGTCGCCGAAGCCCACAAGTTAGCTAAACCGGGCGACGTTGTCTTGCTATCGGCGGCAACATCTAGCTTTGGACTATTTAAAGACTATAAAGACCGCGGTGACCAGTTTAAGCAAGCTGTGCGAGCACTCGCTTGAGTTGAGACACCACGGCATCCTCGGGCTGTAGTACCGTGGCTCGGCCGGCCGCAATTTGGTTTATTTGCTGCTCTATCCAGTGGTAGTGAGTGCAGCCCAGCACGATTTGGTCGGCACCCCGAGCAATGACCGAATCTATAATTTCTGCGATTTTGTCGCGGTCAACACCGTTATTTTCTACCATCGTGGCCCAATCACTACAGTCCGGCTCCAAAACCTTAACACCTTTGGCATACTGTCGCTTTAACCAGGCGTAACGTTGACTAGATAGAGTTCGCGGCGTGGCGCAGACGGCAATTATCCCACTTTTAGTCGCCGCGGCAGCCGGTTTGACCATCGGTTCAATGCCAACCATCGGCACCTCAAACTCACTACGCAAACAATCTATCAGGTTGGTGGTTACGGTATTGCAAGCAACCACAATAATTTGGCAGCCGTCAGCAACAAAGCTCTTAAAAATCGGCTTCACATAGCCGTAGATTTCGTCAATTGATTTGGTGCCATATGGTAGATGCGTCTTGTCATCTTTATAGTCAATTTCCAGCTCTGGCATGGTTTTTGCGATAGCCTGAACCACCGCTAGCCCACCTACCCCGCTATCAAAAACGCCTATCTTCATTTTTGACCGCTGGCTGCCAGGATGACGTTTTCAAACAAGGCACAGACCGTCAATGGACCAACTCCACCTTTTTCAGGGGTCAGCGTTAAGTCTTGGCGCGCATAAACCTCCGGCGCCAAGTCTCCGACAGTTTTACCGGATTCACTGGCTACCCCGGCGTCAACTACTACCGCTCCCTGCTTAATCATATCCGGGTATAAAACTGCTGGACTGCCCGTTGCCGTAATAATAACGTCGGCATCTTTGGTGTGGGCGGATAAGTCTTTGACCTCACGATCCAGTACTTCAACCTTATAGCCAGAAGCTTTTAATATCTTTTCCAGCGGAGCACCAACTAGCTTTCCGCGCCCGATAAGCAGGATTTTTCTGCCCGTAAGGTCCACGTTATAACCAGCCAGTAACCACAGAATTGCCATTGGCGTAGCCGGTTCAAAAATAGACTTTTCACCAAGGGCATCAACGTCCTTGCCAGGCGCAACGGCGTTGACTATTTTGTCGGTTTCTTCTGGTCGCTCAAGCGGAAGCTGAACAATGATACCGTGAACGCTATCGTCTTGGTTTAGAGTTTTTATAAGCTCCACGGCATCGTCTTGAGAGACGCGGTGGACCTCAACCTCAACCAAAATATCGGCCCCGTAAGCTTTCTTCATTTTTATGTAAACGTTGATTGCTGGGTGGTCAATGGTAAGCACTATTGCCAATTTTGGATGGATGTTGGCAGTTTGCAGTAAAGCCCTGACTTGTTTCGCCTGGCGCTGCTTTATGAATCCTGCTAATTCTGTACCATTGAGTAATTTCATATATAAATGGAGGGCCAGGAGGGACTTGAACCCTCGACATTCTGCTTAAGAGGCAGACGCTCTAACCAGCTGAGCTACTGGCCCTTGTCGGAATCAACATGCCGGCTTTGGTAAGCGCGTCATACTTGCTTAACCAAGCCTCTGGTTGCTTCCTCCTCTCAATTTTACAAAAACTGCTAAAGCGGGTTTTTATAAAATTGGTAAAGAAAATGAACCACCAAATACTAGCACGACCACCCCTGTTTGTAAACTGATGGTAAGATTAGAAGCATGAACCAGGATAAGAAATTACTACGAACTTGGTTAAAGTCCAAGCGCCTGGCCATGGACCGGGCAGCGATTGAAGTTCAAAGTAAGGCCATTAACCAAAGACTCATTGAACTGCTTAACTTTGGTAGTTTTAAACGGGTTCATTGCTACCGGGCAATCGCTTCGCTAAACGAAGTGGACACCGAGCGGTTTATAAACTTTATAAAGCAAAACCACCCTGACACGAGCTTGGACATACAGGAGCAATCGGCTACCCCCGCTGCGGCTGACAAGCTATATGAGCTTGTAATAGTCCCGGTTTTGGGTTTTGACCGAAAGATGAATCGCCTTGGTTGGGGCGGGGGTTGGTACGACCAGCTTCTCGCCACTCAGCCAAAGGCTCTAAAGATTGGCCTATGTCCTCAGTCCGGGCTGGTTGCTAAGGGCCTGCCGGCCGAGCCGCACGATGTGCCGCTAGACATGGTAATTACGGAGGAGGCTATAATAAAAAGGTCATGGTAGTCACCGCTGTAAAAACTAGGAAGGTGCTGGCCGGCTCTTGCAGCTTAAACGAGCTTTTGGACGAAAGTTTAGGCGGGCTAGAAGAAAAAAGTGTTTTGGCCATAACTTCCAAAGTGGCCGCCATTTGCGAAAACCGAGTCGTGCCGATTGGCACAGTTGAAAAAGCAGAGCTTGTTAAGCGCGAGTCGGATTATTTTATAGACCCGAGCGTCAGCAAGTACAACATGAGCTTTACGATTAGCCACCACACTCTGGTGCCGGTGGCCGGTATAGACGAATCCAATGGCAATGGCAATTACGTGCTCTGGCCAGGGGATCCCCAAAAAACTGCTAATCAAGTCAGGGCTTACCTACAAAAACGATTTGGCCTAAAAAACGTGGGCGTAATTTTAACGGACAGTACAGCTCGCCCTTTGCACTACGGTACCGAAGGCGTGGCAATTGGTTATAGCGGCTTTTCCTCGTCAAATAGTTATGTCGGGCAGCCTGACCTATTTGGTAGAGCATTTCAGGTAAGCATTGCAAATATTGTTGACGCGCTGGCTTCGGCAGCCGTTTTGGTGATGGGAGAAGGCACAGAGCAAACGCCCCTAGCGATTATTGAAGATGTGCCGGCCGTCAAATTCCAGGACCACGACCCGACGCCAGATGAACTCAAACAGTTTTTCTTAGAGCATATGGAGGACGATTTGTTTGAGCCGTTTTTAAAAAATGCACCCTGGCAAAAGGGTGACCAAAAGCAAAAATAAGGGGAAGCATGGGCAGTCAGCTTAGCCAAGAAAAGTACGTTGTCCGACGAGGACAAGCCAAGGATTTTATGCCCTACCTGGAAGTCTGCCAACTTGCCGCCGCCACCGCCTACTCTGATTACCCAGCTGACTCAGAACAAAATTTGTTTGGGCCAAAGCATTATTTTCATCAAACAATCATGCCATATTGGCAGGATATGGCCCAAAACACACCGACAAGTATGTGGTGGGTGGCAGAAGTTCTAAAGCCCCGGCCAAAAATTGTCGGGGGCATTGCCGTAAAAATTCACCCAGCGCACTACGAGGGCTTGGGTTTTTACGTTACACCGGAGTGGCAAAACCAGGGCATCGGCCAGACTTTATGGAAGGTTAGACAAAAACATGCCGGCGGACCACTATTTTTTGAAGTCTATGCCCACGCCAGCAGGACCATTTCTATGCACGAGAGGCACGGCGCAAAGCCAACCGGCAAGAAGCGGACAATCCATTGGGACAGCTGGCCAAAAGACGTGCACTTAACCGCACTGGAGTATAAGCAAGCGTGAAAAAGCACGACTATGGAGTTTCAATGCTTATAACCAATGATTCCGGTAGTGACTTGTCGGCTAAAAAGGCGGATCTTTTGCGCGAGTCATCCAGCACCATAAAGGTGCCTATTCTGTTATTAGCATTAAAGGATATGGTGAGCAGACAGATACCGCTTGAGGCCCTCATGGACCGTAAGCAGCATCACAACACCAAGGGGTCAGGCATATTGAACTGGACTGACGCCAAATCATTCAACTTTGAAGCTTTGATAGAGACCACGCTGGTTTATAGCGACTGCCTGGCGACTAATATGCTGCTGGACTTTATCGGCGGCCAAAAGAGATTGAACGAGTGGTTAGCCGGTCAAGGTTTAATGACCAGGCTAGACTTACCCTATCTTCACTTTACCGGCAGTGAGGACTATATGCCAAAGGTCGGCACTACTTCAGCCCGGGAAATGTTGAGTCTGTATAAACAATTAGACAACCAGCCGTGGCCGAAGGATTATAAGGATTTGCTTAATCGTTCCATGAGTAATGTTCATGAGTCCTGGTTAGAACTAAATCTTCCGGGCAAACTAGAAAATTTTAAGCACAAAACCGGCTCAATGATTAACTGTGGGCCGATGGGAGAAACAGTTTATAACGCAGTCGGTTCTTTTGGGCACAATAATGCCAAGTACTATTTTTGTCTATTGAGCCGCGACTTCTTGAACACCGATACGGACAAGTCAGAGAATAGTATGAAACAGTATCTAGCCACTAGTCTATTCGGGTCAGTGGCTGGCACCTGATTTGGTACGCCTGAGAGTGTTCTAGTTATCATGCGCCCGCCCTGTGGTCTTGACCATTTTGTTTGAGGATAAACAAAATGGAAAG
>DATKKU010000033.1:0-14782 GCA_035542755.1 Binatia bacterium
ACTCCCTGAACGCCTTTTACATAGTCATGGCCGGCTAGGTCTTTAGGAACGTGCTTTAGGGCGCGCTCCAGATTATCCAGTGCCGGGAGCAGGTCGCGCAGAATCATCACTTTATAGAAATCGCCCAGCTTAGCTTTGTCTTCCTCGGTGCGACGACGAACATTGATGGCGTCGGCGCGCTCACGCTGTAAAGCTTCGGTCAGCTCGCCAATTTTTTGCTGCAGCTCAACAATAGTCGGTTTTTTAGACATCTTGGGCCCTACCCTTTTGCTCTGCCTCTATTTTCATCTGATACAAGTTGCTAGCTTCCCAGCGGGCCAGAATAACCAGGCTCCGAGGATCTCTATCCGGGAAAAATTCTTGTGCATCGGCCATTAGGTCTGGGATTATCTCCAGACTTACTATGGCCTTTACTTCTCCGTCGTCTAGCCCATCGTCAGCGATTTCGTTAATCAAGCCATACCATGCCCCAACCATACGCCCAAAGCGAGTATCGCTTGCTAGTGTTTCGTCCTGAGGGAAAGGTTTATATTCTAGGCTATTAGACATAGAGAGTCTCCTCTAGGGCTTTGCCAGCACGGCCAACCAGGCCCATTACATCGCGGTAACTTTGGCGGGTTGGGCCCAGCACGCCAATGTAGCTGCTATCGGAGAAAGGACTGCGAAAACGGCTGATAATTAGACTGGCACCGGCGCTGCGGCCAATTGGGTTCTCGCGGCCAATATATACGCTTAAGGGTTCATTGGGGGCAGCCTCGGCTAGCCAGGGCTGCAGGTTGTCTAAAAGCCTGGCAACCTCCTGGACCTGGCCGGCCTGCATAAATTCCGGCTGGCCAAATAAATTAGATAGTCCACTCATGTAAAGTTGGGGACCGATGGTAGCTATGCCTAAGTTGTGGGTTAGCTCTACCAGCGTATCTACGGTGTTACGGATGGTTTGCTCTGGGATGCCGTTATTTTGAACACGGGCAGCAAGAGCCCTTTGAGCACGGTGCTCTTTAGGCAACTCGTGGCCGTCAGCCAGCTGGTTGACGTAGTAGCGATAGCCCTTGTCGGTCGGTACACGGCCGGCGCTAGTGTGCGGCTGATTGATGTAGCCCATCCTCTCCAGTTCGGCCATTTCGGCTCTAATGGTGGCACTGGATACATCAAAAGCTCTAGCCAGCAGGCTGGAACCTACCGGGCTGGCAACCTCAGCATACTGCTCTACTATCGCGGCTAGGATTTTCTCTTGTCTGGGACTCATTTGCACTCCTACGTACTGAGTGCTATTTTACCACGAGTTGGCACTCGCCTGTCAAGAGTGCTAAAAACTGCTGGCGAGCTTTTCGCGCAGTTGTTCCTGCAGCTGTCTAATAAGTTCTGGACCTCTGTCTTGATAAGGATTATGGCCGCCGCTGGCAATGGAGTCTATGATGCCGGCCGACTGCTTTATGTCCTCGGCGATGACATATCTGTAATAGTGCTGGTTTACGCCGTCCTCAAATATTTTGGCGGCAGTTTCTAGGCGGCGGCGCTCTTCCCCGCCGCGCATAACACCCCGTTGGCTCATTCTTCTTAATAACTCGTCAAAACTAGGCGGCAGTAGTAGCACTACTACCGTATCGGGCTTGGCTCTGAGTATATTGTGCACCCCCTGAATATCCACATCAGTAATCGCCACTTTTTGCTCATTTTTGGCTAACTCTAGTTCCCGCATACTGATACCCGACACTTGTTGGTTATGGAGTACTTCGGCTTCCAGATATTCTCCGGCTTGCAGGCCAGCCAGCACTTCTTCCTCGGATTTAAACCAGTACTCTTTGCCATTTTGTTCTTGCACGCCGTCATTTACTCTGGGCTGGCGCGTTGTATCACTAATGATGTAGTGATAGTGCTCGGTATCCACTAGCTGTCTAATAATTGTGTTGCGGCCGGTAGAGCTGGGCGCCAGCAGCAGCACCAGCTTAATCTCCTTTAATAATGCTTCGGCGCTTGCCGAAACACGGTAATTCTGTAAGATTTGTTGAAACTGAGTATGGAGCTTGAGCGGGCCTTGAATCATGCTATTTTGCCTATCTTGGTATTTAAATCCAGCTGCAACCTAGCAAGTAACTGTTCGGCTATGCCGCGGGCCTTTTCTTCGCGAGCCAGGTCAGGCTGACCGTCCACTAAGACCCTAAGTTGATACTGAGCATCGCTGATTAAATCGTTCAGGATAAAGTGCGTGTCTTTGTCTTGGAGGGCAAATTTAAATGACCTGACGGCTTCCGCCAGACGCGGCACCAGGTCATATTCGGGTATGTTGGCCGGCTGTAGGCGGCCCATCCAGGCTTCGTAGGACGGAGGCGTAATAAACACGCTGATTGTTGAGCCAAACCCGAGCTGCCTAAAAACGGGCACGACATCGGCCACTACAGCCATTGAGGCTGGTCCAGACTCTGGGTAAGAAGATTCCTTGGTGCCGTAAAAATCACCGCCGCTACCCACCGCTATCTGGACAAACTTGCCCTCGTGAATGTCCTTTAGGATTTGGTCATAGTCATTACGAAAGTTGTAGTCAACACCGTTTTGCTCCCCCGGCCTTGGTATGCGTGTAACGTCACTTGGCACATAAGGCATGCCTAAATCCTTAATGAGAGTCGTCTTGCCGACACCCGTAGGACCAATAACAATCAGTATCTTCAGGTCCCGCATTTTTTTCAAGACATCGGGCGGCGGCTGGTAAGACGGTACCAGTCTGGTAAATTCTCTCAGGAATTCTTGTTTATTCACTTAGCCTATATTGTACCTAACAGAAACTAACTTTAGTAATCCGATTAATAGTTGGTTACTTGTAGCAAATTGCCGGGCGGCACAGATAAGTTGCTAACCTGTAGTTTAGTGACGTTCTCTTTAAAGGTCTGGTTGGTGCCATTTACGAAATCGTAATCTGAAGATGCCTGCTTGTTTTGGTAAACAATCGTATCGTTATCTGTCCAGCCCTGATAGACAAGAGTCTGCCGAGCGGGGTTTTTTATCTGCTGAAGGTCGTTAACGGAATTACCATTGCCCGTATCAATGTAGGCCGTAATTAGAGGCTTGAGCACGGCCGATTGGCCGGCACTGGCCGGTACCGAGATAGACACAGTTTGAACCAACAATTTTTTATTATCCGGCGACCATTTAAGAGCCTCTGGGCTGTTAATCAAATTGCCCAGACTAAAGTCAACGATTTGGGAAGTGTTGGCCTTGAGGTCCGATATATGAATGGTGGTTTTATCTTTAACGTCAATGGTTTGGTAGGCAAGCTTGCTTTGGTCGGCAGACAAGGAAATGGCGTAACCGGCAATCACCGGAACGTTAATGGTCTTTACGACTTTGGTTGTTTTGAGACTGACTTGGTATATAGCGCTTGCAGATTTACCCAGCTTATTAGCCGCCGTTACCCGAAGATAAGCCGAGTTAGAGCTGGCCGAATATCCTACTAGATAAACCTGCGGGAAGAAACTGCTAGCTTGCTTGACGCCGGTATCCAAAAGCTTAGTCATTTTACCGTTTACAAGGTTTAGCTTATCCAGACTGCAGCTAGTGTTAGCGTCTGGGCAGGTAACCATCAAAACCGTGGTGCTGTCTACGAAATATAGTTGATGCGATTGGTTAACTGTAACCGAAGCGTGCAACTGACTGACGCTGGCAGCCGGAAGACTTTGCTGGGCGCCGCTTTGGACAAATATAAAGCTCTCGCTGGGCGTATTGGTATTAACAGACAGTAGCAGGCTGCCACCGGGAGCACTGGCCTGAAAGTACGGATAGCTATTTTTGGGATAGGCAAACTTGGCCTGCTGTGTACCGGCGGCATCGGTAGTATAAAGCTGGCCCTTAGTGCTGTCGCCAAACAGTAAGTGCGGTTGAGTATTGGGAGAGTTCTGGTTGTTGTTATTAACAAGTACCGCTCCAATCACAACCCCAATAATCACCAGAACTATAATGACTATAGTCGTCAGTGATTGAGGTGTGAGCTTGTACTTTTCCATCATACCCAAAATGCTTAACCTAATTGTAATGCATTTGCGTCTTTTGTAGTACTAATCTCGCTTAAGCATCACGGCAAAGGCTTCAGCCGGGATGTCAACTTTGCCGAAGCGTTTCATGCGCTCTTTACCCTTTTTTTGTTTGGCCAACACCTTCTTTTTTCTGGTTACGTCGCCGCCATAGAGTCCGGTGGTGACGTCCTTGCGGTAAGCGCTGATATCTTCACGAGCGATAAATTTGCCGCCAATGGCTGCCTGCAGACTGACCTTAAAGTTTTGACGCGGAATTACATCCTTTAATTTGCCTACAGCCGTGCGGGCAATCCGGTCGGCCTCGGTACGGTGCGTCATGATAGACAGCGCATCAACCTTGTCGCCAGCCACATAAAAGTCTAAGCGCACCAAATCCTCGGCACGATAATCGTCCAGCTCGTAGTTAAATGAGCCGTAGCCCGAGCTTAGGCTTTTGAGCTGGTCGTAAAAGTCGGTTAGTAAGTTAGCCAGTGGTGCCTCAAAATCAATAACCGCCAGCTGGGCATCCACGTAACTGATGTGTTTTTGATGGCCGCGAGCGGCAACTATCAGTTGCAAAACCGCCCCCACATACTCATTAGGCAAAACTATTTCGCCTTTGACCCACGGTTCGCAAATAGACTCAATTACGCTAGGATCAGGCAGTTCGGAAGCCGATTTTATATCAAGCTCTTCCCCACGCGTAGTTTTTACTTTGTAGTCGGTGCTGGGGTTAGTGATTATCAATTCCAAATCATACTCGCGTTCCAGCCGCTCGCGGACTATGTCCATGTGCAGCAGGCCAAGGAAGCCGATGCGAAAACCAAAGCCCAGCACCGGTGAGTTTTCCGGCAGGTAGCGCAGGGCCGAATCGCTGAGTGCCAGTCTTTCAACGGCGTCCTTTAGTTGCTGGTAATTTTCGTGGCTGTCCGGGAAAAAGCCGGCATAAACAAACGGCTGGACGTCTTTATAGCCCGGAAGCGGACTAGCCGACTGGCTGTTCGCCAGGCCAACCGTATCACCAACCTTGGCCTGGCGCGTTGTTTTAAGGTTGGTCACAACGTAGCCAATTTCGCCGGCGGCTAGGCCGCCGGCCGGTTTCATCTCCGGACTTAGGCTGCCGACTTCCAGCGCCAGGCCCTCGGCGCCAGTGGCCAGCATCTTAATTTGCTGGTTTTTATCAATCCGGCCGTCTACCAGCCGTAAATACAAGATAACGCCGCGGTAATCATCGTAATAACTGTCAAAAATTAAGGCCCGGGTTGGGGCGTCGGTGTCGCCAGCCGGCGCTGGAATGAGTGATACGATTTTATCCAGCAGCACATCTACGCCTTGTCCGGTTTTAGCACTAACCTCTAAAATATCCTCGCGCTTGCAGCCCAGCAGGCTGATAATTTCTCCGGCTACCCGCTCTGGGTCAGCCGCCGGCAAATCTATTTTATTGAGTACCGGAATAATTTTGAGGTCGGCCGCCAACGCCAAATAGACATTGGCTAGCGTCTGAGCCTGGATACCCTGGCTGGCGTCAACCACTAAGATGGCTCCCTCCACGGCCTCCAGGCTGCGGCTGACCTCGTAGCTAAAATCTACATGGCCTGGAGTATCTATAAGGTTTAGCTCGTAATTTTTATACTTCATCCGGACTGGCGCCAGCTTGATAGTGATACCGCGCTCTTGTTCTAATTCCATTTTGTCCAATATCTGGGCCTTCATCTGACGTTTTTCTACAGTGCCGGTCAACTCCAGCAGACGATCAGCAAGCGTACTCTTGCCGTGGTCAATATGGGCAACAATGCAAAAATTTCTGATGTGACTTTGGTCCATTGACCCCTAATTATAACAGAGGTGGACAACTATTAAACCAAACTACAAAATCTGAACATATGTTAATTTTTTGTATTTTAAGCAAAAAAGACTTATTGGATACGGACCGGTTTTAGAGTAATGTCTTTAATTTTTCTGATAACCGGCCGGGCTTCTTCAAGACCGTATAGATAAGACAAGCCCACATGGACAATCAGTGTCGGCACAATTATAAATAGCAGCTTGGTCCCCAGAACTATAAAGCCCTTGTCATAGGCATAAAATGGCACAATCTTAACCATTGTATAAGCTGTTAGCATGGTAAACCCGGTTACCGATAATATACGCAGCACCCCCCGCCAAAACTCGGCGTTAAATAGCTTTGGGTCGCGCCAAACGATAATTAAAAATAAAATAAACACTTCTACGGTCGCCACGATCGACTGGGCGATAGCCAAACCAATAACGTCGTAGCCGCCGTCTATTTTTGGCCTGGCCAAGGTAAAGGCTAGGTAGATATTTAGAGCAATAGTAAACAGCGACACATAAAGCGGCGTCCGGGTGTCCTTATGAGCATAAAAATAGCGCGAGAACATTGAGTAAAGCGTCCGAAAGATTATGGCTACCACAAGAAATTCTAATATGTCGGCAATTTGCGGCGAGATGTTTTTAAAGATTAAGCGCGCCAGTAAACCTCGGGTAAAGAAAAAGATGACGGCTACTGGCAAAATTATCCATATCATGGCCCTAAGCACCATCAAAAAGTCTTTTCTGAATAGGTCCGGCCGATTATTGGCCAACCGGTCGTTAAGCCTTGGAAAGGCGGCCGTGGCAATGTTGGTGCCAATAAGCAGAATTGGAACCAGGTGCAGCGTGTAGGCGTTTTCGTAATAGGTGATTGAACCGTTGCCCAGCACGCTGGCACGGTTGGTTTCGACAATACTATTTATAGAGTCGATTCCTTGGTCAACGGCCCGCGGTGGCAGGTTGCTCAAAATGCGCCTAAAGTCACGGTTTCTCCAAACAATAGTTGGCGTGTAGTTAAAGCGCATGCCGACCAGCCCGACCAAAACAATTAAAAGCTGCAAGATGGCGCCGGCTAGAGCACCGTAAGCAATGGCTATGATGCCCAGGCTGTCTTTGAACAAATAAACACTGGCGATAATGCAGCCGTTGTATAAAATTGGTGCCATGGCGTAAAAGAAAAAGCGTCCAAAAGTTTGCTGTAAACTGGTCAGCACCCCGGCGAGAGTAAAAAGTAAGGGGTTAAAGGCGATGATGCGCATAATCGTAATGGCATCGTGCGTTTGTACAGGCCCCAAATTGTCGCCGACCACTATCTTAAGAAATTGCCCTGGGAATAAAAACAAAATAATGCCAACACAGGCCATGATAATTCCAAGCAGATTAAGCAGCCCCGATGTTAGTTGCCAGATGGAGCGCTTATCGCCCTTTTGCAGCTTGTCAGCCAAAAACGGCATAAAGGCCACGCCCAGAGCACCGGCGGCGATGGTATAGAAAAAGAAGTCCGGAATCTTAAAGGCCGCAAAATAAGCGTCGGTAGTAATGTGCCCTGGGCGGTTAAAAGTACCGTTAATTACCTGAATGCGCAAAAAGCCTAGCGCCTGGGCAATTAAAGAGGTGCCTATTAATAGGCCGGCGGCGCTGGTCAACGACAGGCGCTGGTTAGCTCTGTTGAGCCATTTATTCATATTTTTAGATTATAGGGACCGGTTGGCGCTTTTAGAAGAAGAATAAGCAAAAGCGAGGTTTATTCCCAGCGGAAGACGCGAAAAGCGATAATGTAGATGACTACTGTCCAAACAGCCATGACGAGCAACTGCGGACCCAGGTCGGTTAGGTGCTTGCCTTCGGTAATCATCAAGCGCAGGCCGTCAATTACCGGAGTCAGCGGTATGTAGTTGGTGATAGACTGCAGCCATTCGGGCATCAAAAAACGCGGGAAAAAGACACCCGACAAAAACATCATCGGGAAAACAATTATGTTGCCGAGCGGCGCCGCCTGACGCTCGTTTTTGGCCCAGCCGCCAATTGATAGGCCAATGCCCAAAATTAAAACAATGCCAAAAACTAGAAAGATAGCAATTTCCAAATAATTGCCAACCACCGTTAGGTTAAAAATTGGCGAGACTGCCACGGCAAACATAATGGCAATGGCTACTAGCCCGATTACTGCCTGGCTAATCATGGTTGATGTAAAGTACTGCCATACCCGCAGCGGCGTGGTGTGGAAGCGCCGCAAAATGCCTTGCTTTTTCAGCTCCGGAAAAACATTGATTGGCCCAAAAATGCCCAGCCCCATTATTGAAAAGCCGACTAGGCCGGCAAAAGTATAGTCAAAGGCCGACAGGCTATTTTCGTTTAGGGTTTTACCCTCCACCGTAAACGGCTGCTTGATGGTAACTATTTTGGCGTTAATCTCGTTAAACTCGCCCTGCAGCACCGACACGAGGGTCTGGCCGGCCTGGTCACTATTTTGAGTATAGATAACTGTGGTGTGGCCGGTAGGATAGCCCTCGGGACCAACTTTGCCAAAATCTGGAGGCAACACAATCGTCCCATCAAGCTGACTTTTAACCATCTTGTCTTTGGCTTGGTCCATGGTAGTCACCGACTCATCAACCTTGAACAGTTTATTGCTTTTAAGCTGGTCGCTAAACTTGGTGGCAAACTCGGTGCTGCTTTGATTGAGCAAGGCCACCCTAAATGAAACATTGTTGCCACGGCTCAGACTGCCAAAAACAAACAAAAATATCAGCGGAAAGATAACTACAAAGAATATAGCCAGCCGGTCGCGGAAAAAGCGCCGAGTATTTAGCTTGGCAAAAACGTAGACCGTGAACAGTTTACGCTGCCAGGGTTTTAGGTTGCGGACTTTTCGCCGCTGGGCACGTTCCTGCGTTTTTGTCTTGGGGCCAAAGCGTTTAAAAAGGCCGCGACTTACGAGTAACAATATAAGTATGGCGATAATAATTTTGCTCATGTGTGCAGCCCCTTACCGGTAAGGTCTATAAAGACGTCTTCCAAATTGGCTTGCTCAACATGCTGAGTTTTCTTGAAGCCTCGCTCCAGCAGGTCTTTGACTAATTTCTTTGGTGAATCCAGAGCAATTATTTTGCCGCTGTCCATAATTGCCACACGGTCGCACAGGGCTTCGGCCTCTTCCATGTAGTGAGTAGTTAAAATAACGCTAATACCTCGGTTCTGGATATTTTTGACCAGCTGCCACAGGTTACGGCGGGCCTGAGGGTCCAGTCCGGTGGTTGGCTCGTCCATGAAAAAGACTTTTGGGCTGTGTACCAGTGCCGCGGCAATTGAAAAGCGCTGTTTTTGGCCGCCGGATAACTGTTCTACGTAACTATCACTTTTTGATACCAAATCCACGTCGGCCAAAAAGCTTTGGACATCAACTGCGCCGCCGTAGGCGGCGGCAAACAGTTCAATCAACTCGGTCAGCTTGGTTTTATCCTGAAAGGCCGGGCTTTGCGGCTGAACACCGATTATGGCGCGGACCTCGTAGGGATTAGCGGCTACATCTATGCCGTCAATGGTCGCACTGCCGCCATCAATTTCGCGCAGGGCTTCTATCATCTCCAGTGTCGTGGTCTTGCCAGCGCCGTTGGGCCCTAAGATTCCAAACACTTCTCCCTTTTTGACAGAGAAACTAATGCTATCAACAGCGACTTTCTTGCCATAGCTTTTCTTAAGATTTTTGACCTCTAAAATAAATTCCGACATGCCATTCTAATATAACCTACTGCTTGAGCCGCTATCAAACCTGTTGACACCAAAAATCCCGGCGTTTTTACGCCGGGACTCTTATTTTTTGGTAGTTTTGGTCTAAATTACTTGCGCTTCAGAGTAAGAAAACCGTTGCGTGGGTTTTCGTTGACAACGCGGTCGTCTGGTAGATCTACGCCAGTGTCAGCTCGCTCATCCTTACTAAAGTAGTAAATAGTCTGCGCTTTACCGCCGCGAAGAGTTACCTTCTTGGAGTTTAAATAGTATGTGACACCCTTACTGTTAGTGTGCTTATATGCCATTACACTTCCCTCTCTGTTAATTAGTGATGGTACCCCTAAAATACTCTGTCCGCTTATCTGTTGTCAACAGGTATTAAGTACAACAACCCCTTAAGTCTTGGCCGAAAAACGGCGCCTAGGCCGCCACATTTATAAAAAAGACCGTCAATAGGCTTGCACGCCAAAGTGCTTATGCGCTAATATGTGGAGGTATCTTTAAAAGTAATATGAAGGTGGTATAAATTATGGAATTTATGTCCCGCGGCCGATCTGGTGCCGCATCCGGTGGTGCCCCGGCTCATCATACGCACCAAAAAGAGAGTTGGGGAGCAAGAACAGTTAGGTTTGAACTCTTCATCGTAATCGTCGGTGCGGCTCTACTACTAGCAGCTGTCGCTTTATATGTCGCACTAAGCAGCGGCGTCAGTGGCGAAGCCAACCAAGTAGACAAAACCAAATATCAGGCTGTCTTTCTAAACGGCGGCGCGACTAGCGGTTCGGTAGCTTACACTACCTACTTTGGTCATGTAACAAGCGTGACTGACAAATACTACATCCTGCAAGATGTCTATTACCTAACAACTGACCAGACCAGTACTACCGGTCAGGCTAACCCGCAGCTAACCAAGCTGGGTTGTCAGCAACTGCACTCGCCAACCGACCAAATGGTCATTAACCGCACTCAGGTTGCCTTCTGGGAGAACCTACAAGACAGCGGTAAAGTGGTTCAGGCAATCAAGCAGTTCCAGCAGCAGAACCCGAATGGACCTAACTGTACTGCCACAAACAGCAGCACTGGTACCTCAAACGGTACAACTCAGAACGCTGGTTCTTCTACAAACACCAGTCACTAGAACCTGAAAAATAATAAATAACCCCTTCTACCACTAAAGGGGTTATTTTTATTGGGCAGCTATTTAAGTAACTTCCTGATTTGGCTTATTAAGATAATGATTATAGCGCCGGCGGCCGATAATATAACGACAACTAAGCTCCAGCCGGCCAGGTCAGGACTCCAGGTGGGGCTCTTAAAATCAAACTCGTAGAGGGCGACCGGTATGGGTGCAACCGACTTGCCACCATGGCTATTTATATAATCAGTCACGCACGATATACGCCCGGCACCATAAAATGACACGCTGCCCGGTATCACACTCTGGCAATAGTTTTCCGCCTCGGTATATAGTCCGCTGTTACTGGCCTGTTGCTGGGCCGCCGCCTCTAGCCTTTGATAGGTGTATTTTAGCTGGATTGGCGGCTTGATGTTGGTGCCGGTTGATAAGTTGGTGTTCATGTGGGCATAAACATAATCGCGCAAGTTGTTTAGAGCAGCGTTGACGTCGGTGTTGTTCTTGTCGGCTGTATATACCTCATTCCTGAGTTTTAACATTGTGGAGTTGTTGTGCCGCAGACTGGTTAAACAAACCAAGCCGCTTATCAGGAAAATCACCAAAAACGGAAAAAAAGTCTGACGGGGTAATTGCCTAAGCCAGTCACCGAACCTGTAAGTCAGCGAGTTCATATCTAGTATGTTGGCACAAGCGGCAGCCCGCAGTAAAGCATTAACCGTTTGCCACAGCCAACGCTGAATCGTTAAACTATAAAAGCATATGCACATTTATTTCTCCGGAATTGGCGGAACAGCTATAGGACCTCTGGCTCTAATTGCCAAGCAAGCTGGCTACCAGGTCAGTGGTTCCGACGCACGCGACAGTCAGTACATTGAGTACCTGCGCAGCAAAGGCATCACGGATATTCACATTGGACAGACTAAGCAGCAGATAACTAACGCCCACGACAAAAATCCGATAGATTGGTTTGTTTACAGTTCGGCCCTAAAAGCAGAAGCACGTCACCCGGAACTAGAATTCTGCGAAAGCCACAATATTAGAGCCACAACTCGCGATGAGCTACTTAACGAAATCCTATCGCAAAAAAAGCTCAAACTAATCGCCATCGCCGGCACCCACGGCAAAACCACCACTACAGCCATGGTCATTTGGCTGTTTAAGCAACTCGGCATTCCTGTTAGCTACTCGGTTGGCGCCAAGATTAGTTTTGGTGACATGGGCAGCTACCAACCCGACAGTCAGTATTTTGTCTATGAGGCCGACGAATTTGACCGCAATTTTCTGGCATTTCACCCCTTTTATTCGCTTGTCGTTGGCGTGGCTTACGACCACCACGAGATATTTCCGACTGAAGCCAATTATCGTCAGGCCTTTGCTGATTTTCTAGCTCAAAGCCAGCGAGCGCTGCTTTGGCAAGAAGACGCTGTCAAACTGGGCTTGGATGAACAAGCCGAAAAATACAGGGTTGAGAGCTACGACAATCCCCAAATTGAAAAGCTGGGCCTCGGAGGCCTATATAATCGCCGTGACGCCTGGCTGGCGCTCTCTGCGGTCAGTCAAATCCTGGGCCCCCGACCTGATGAACTATACGATAAGATAAATCAGTTCCCCGGCGTCAGCCGGCGTTTTGAGCTGATTGCTGAGAATTTATACAGCGACTATGCCCATACACCGGAAAAAATCCAGGGTGTGATGAGCGTTGCCCTGGAGCAGGCTGCCAAATCGGGTCAAAAAGTTGTAGTGGTTTATGAGCCTTTGACCAACCGCCGGATGCACTACACTCGCGATGCTCATCATAGTGTTTTTGAGGGCGCATCGGCCATCTACTGGGTACCTAGCTACCTGGCCCGCGAAGACCCAGCTCAGAAAATCTTAAACCCAGAGGAACTAATAAAATCACTGTCTCCTGCGCTTCAATCCGTCGCCAGACCCATGGAGCTAAACGACGAGCTTAAGCAGGCCATCCAAAGTCACCTGGACACGGGCGATTTAGTCGTAGCCCTTAGCGGTGGCGGAGGCAGTAGCCTTGATGAATGGCTGAGACGACAGTTTAGCTCAAAGGCCTAGGCTCTGGTCGCTTAGGCTAGTACTGTCAAAGTCACCAGAGTCGTTTAGAGAGTTAAGTTTTGACTGCAGCCCGTCGGCATAGTTATCAACGTCAGCCGGTCTAACCAGACTGCCACCGGCCTGCTGGATAGAATCACTGGCGGCCGAAGACGTGCCAACCGTACTAGGGATTTTTGACAATTGAGTTTTATTGTTCTCTCTGTAAGCGGCCACCGCGGCCAGACTAAGCCCGACTGCGACTACCGCCGCTAGGAGTGTCAGGCCTATTGGTGTTTTGTTTTTAAAAATCCCCTTCAAGCTACCAGCGGTGGCCGACAATTTTTGGGTTGGTAGAACGGATTTTTTAGGCGGCTTAATCTGTGCTGCTTTGGTTCGGTTATTAACCGATTGGAGTATTCGGTCCAGGTCATCATCGGCTTGCTGAGAATGAACTACCGACGGCCCATCACCGGCTATGGGGTTAATCGGAATTGGTGCCGTAGATGCTACCTGCCCCGGCTGATGGACCGGTATTGCCTCTACAACCTGTGCAGCCAGTGGTGCTTGACTGGCTGGTTGCGGTTGCGGACTGCTTGGAGCCGGATTTGGACTTTGTGGGGCTTCCATTTAATTAGTCTTCTTTGCTTTGGCTGGACTGCTGATTAATAGCTGGCGTTCATAAGACAGAGCCTTAAGTAGTGGTGTCTCATTGGCTTTAATGGCTGTTACATCTGGTTTTAGCCCAGCGCGCAATTTTCTAGCGTCCAACACGCTAGCTTCAAAGCCGGTTGGGTCACTAACACAGTCAATTGTTATAGCGTCGTCCATAGCCGCTTTATAGTTCTCGGCATCATTGAGATAGGTGTTTATGGTCGCTACAAACTGGTTCTGTGCCGTCAGTAGCTGCGTAGCATCAACGCTTTGGTTGCTCAGGTTATCAACTAAAAAGCCCAGTTTTTGAGTCAAGTCGTTATAGGCCTGCAGTCTAATAGCGGCGGCTTTTTGGTCCTTGCTCCGCACGTCAATTAGCGCGGACTGGGCCAGCTTACATTTTGTGGCTATGACGGTTTTATCAACCCCCGCTAACTGAGATTTATAGGCAGTCTCTCTTGAGGCCAATCGTTGGTCTATGGATGTGGTAGCTTCTGGGCTTTGCGGAGTAATCAAAGTAGATAAAACGGTGTTAGTAGTATCGGCGTGAGCCACTCCAGCACTTGCCAGCACTACCAGCAGTGTACTAAAAACTATCGCCCAGTTATTTTTTTTAAGCCAGTTTTTCATCTTAATTTTTGCAGTTCTAATCTGTTGCTATTGTAACATAAGCGGCAAAGTCAAGGCTTAGTCTGGTTTAATGGTAGTTGATGAACTTTCCGAAAAAACTGCAGGCCGGCGAAACTCACCTGTCCCGAGTTGATAAAAAGCTAGCTGGTGTAATTGCGCTCAGCGGACCATGCAAGATTAAGCCCCACAGTGATTACTACGGCGCGCTGGTCGGCAGTATTGTTGGCCAGCAGTTGTCAGTAAAGGCCGCGGCCGCTATTCGGAAGCGCCTACTGGACCTGTTTGGCGGCAAAATGCCAACTCCGGAGCAGTTAATAAAGGTTGATGGACAAAAGCTGCGCGACCTCGGACTATCCTGGGCCAAAGTTAAATACGTCAAGGACTTGGCCGAGCACGTTTTGGATGGCCGGCTGGATTTGCCGCACATCTCTACCATGCCCAATGACCAGCTGATTGAGCAGCTAACGGCTGTCAAAGGCATTGGCCAGTGGAGCGCTCATATGTTTATGATGTTTGCTTTAGGCCGGCTGGATATTTTGCCAGTAGGCGATTTGGGAATTAGAAAGGCGATTCAGAATCTCTATAAATTGGACGCCTTGCCCGACCCCGAGCAAATCATCACAATTGCCAACAAAAATAAATGGCACCCCTATGAATCTATCGCGGCTTGGTATTTGTGGCAAAGTTTAGATAATAATCCAGGATAAAAAATTGCTGAAAGGATGGTCTGGTGCGGCCCGAGGGCCCCACCCGA
>DATKKU010000034.1:0-4041 GCA_035542755.1 Binatia bacterium
CTAACCAGACCGTACTGCCCATAGCTCAGGCGCGTCAAAGAAGTTGCCGTATTTCCGTGAATACGACCCTTTCTGACTTTGCGGTACTTGGTTCGCGATGGCATTAACATTGCTTAAGCCTCACCTCTGTAAATCCAAACCTTAACGCCGATAATTCCAGAGCCGGGATAAAGCGCGCGGGCGGCGGCGTAATCAACATCGGCCCGTAGGGTATGCAGCGGCACGCTGCCTTCGGTTACCTTTTCTCGGCGACTCATTTCATTACCACCAAGCCGTCCGGCAACTTCTATGCGAACACCTTTGGCGCCGGCTCGCATACTTGCTGCTGCAGCTGACTTAACAGCTCGGCGAAAAGCGATGCGGCGCTCTAGCTGGTGGGCTATGTTCTCGGCCACAAGTTTGGCCTGAAGTTCAGGACGCTTAATTTCTTCAATATTAATCCGGGTTGGCACGCCGTAGAGTTTTTCAATGGCAACTTTAAGTTCAGCCGCGCCAGTGCCACCACGGCCGATGACCACGCCGGCTTTGGCTGTCTGAACGGTAACAGTCACTAGATTGGGCGAACGCTCAATGTCTACCTTAGAAACAGCTGCGCGCGAGCCAAGCTTGGTCTCTATCAGGCGGCGAACGGCTAGGTCCTGCTTTAGATAAGCAGCGTATTCACGCTTACCGGCAAACCACTTACTGCGCCAGTCCTTGTTGACTTGGAGTCGCATGCTTATTGGGTTAACTTTTTGACCCATTTTAGTTCTCCTCCTTCTGCTCGGTCTTGGCGGCAGGTTTCTTGGCGACGCGTTTATCGCCGTCTACCACTACCCGAATGTGGCTGGTCTTGCGCTCAAACTTCAGGGCTCGGCCACGGGCGGCTGGACGAAAGCGCTTGTAGCGGGGACCGGCGCTAACACTTATTTCGGTAATAATCAGGCTGTCGGGCTTATAGCTATGGTTGTGCTCGGCATTGGCGCGAGCACTCTTAACGGTCTCGGCAACTGGCTTGGCCGAACGGCGGGGAGTGTGCTCTAAAATTACTAGCGCGTCGGCTACTGTGCGGCCGCGCACTAAATCAGCTACCGCCGCAACTTTGCGGGGGCTCAGTCTAACTTTTCTATTTTCGGCAATTACTGACATCCTAGGCTCCCTGACTCTTTGCTAATTTACCACCGTGACTGCGGAACTTGCGGGTTGGTGCGAATTCGCCCAGTTTGTGGCCAACCATGTTTTCGGTAATAAACACCGGCACGTGAACTTTGCCGTTATGCACAGCCACGTTTTTCCCAACAAATTCTGGCGGAATTGAGCTGGCGCGAGCCCAGGTTTTAACAACGCTGCGGTCATCGGAACCCAGCGCCGCAATTTTGCGAGCCAGTTTAGGGTCAACGTACGGTCCTTTTTTAAGTGATCGGCTCATAGCTTATCTTCCTTTTCCTTGGTGACGGGTTCTTACAATAAACTTATTGCTGGATTTACGACGTCGGGTCTTATAGCCCAAGGTCTTTTGGCCCCAGGGCGTGCGGGGGTCCTTGGCAGTACCATGGCGTCCGCCGTCGCCACCACCGTGAGGGTGGTCAGCGGCGGCCATAACTACGCCGCGCACGGTTGGGCGAATGCCCATTTTACGTTTGCGGCCGGCTTTGCCAACTTGAATATTTTGGTGCTGCTCGTTGCCGATAACTCCAATGGTTGCCATGCAGTTAATGTTAATCATGCGGACTTCGCCACTCGGCAGGCGCACTTGGGCGTAATCCTCGTCTTTGGCGACCAGCTGAGCACTGGCGCCGGCCGTTCTAACCAGCTGAGCGCCGCGGCCCGGCTGGAGCTCAACGGCGTGGATAACTGTGCCGGCCGGAATACTTTTGAGGGGTAAGCGGTTGCCACTGTCAATTGCTACTTCTTCGCCGACTTGGAATTTCTTGCCGGGCTTCATATCACGGCTGGCCAAAATATAGTGATGCGTGCCGTTATCATCAAGAACGCGGGCAATCCGAGCACTGCGGTTTGGATCATATTCAATCTGCTGCACCACGCCCGATAGTTCGCCGCTCATCTTGAAGTTGATGATACGGTAATAGCGCCTAACGCCACCGCCGCGGTGACGCGTAGTAATACGGCCCTGGTTGTTGCGGCCAACGGCACCCTTTTTAATGACGGTCAGCTTCTTCAGAGGCTTTTTGGTGGTTATTTGGGCAAAGTCCTGGGTGGTCATACCGCGCTGAGCCGGAGTGGTTGGCTTATAAGCTCGTATTGCCATCTACTTATTCTCCTTTTCGGGTTTAGCGGGCTCTTCAACGGCTGAGAAAATCGGCAGCTTGTCGCCCTCGGCCAGAGTTACATAGGCCTTACGGATGTCGGAGCGCTTGCCTTTAAAGGTATTTCGCCCGCCGCGGCGATAGCTGCGGACAGTTTTACCCGGCACAGTTGCCAGGCGGACTCTAATAACGGTCACGTCATACTGGGCGGCTACCGAGCGGGCTAAATCGTGCTTATTGACTTCTTTATCAGCGGCAAAAACATAGGTGTTGGCAGTGTCTGCCAGGGCGTAGCTTTTCTCGCTTATCTTGGGGCGCAGTATGGCTTGCTTAGACATTTTTAGCCCCCAGCCAGTCGTGAATTGTTTGCAGGCCCTCGCGACTAATGATAATTTGGTCGGCATTCATAACGTCAAATACATTTAGGTAGGTAGCCTGGACAACCTTGATATTCGGTATATTTCCAGTAGCTCGTTCGGTTAGGCCGTCTTTGTGTGCTACGACCACCAGCAACCGACCTTCGGCGCCAATCTTCTTTAGCAGGGCCAGCGTAGGTTTGACCTTGCCTTCTTTAAAATTAAAGTCTTCTATAACCTTAATGCGGTCTTCGGTGGCGGCCAGTGTCAGGGCTTGGGCAATTGCTAGGCGCTTAGCGGTCGTGCTAAGTCTTTTGGAATAATTTTCGTTGCCGGAGGGGCCAAAGGCTACGCCGCCGCCAGTCCAAATTGGGTTACGGCTACTGCCAAAACGAGCCCGACCGGTGCCTTTTTGGCGCCATGGTTTAATGCCGCCGCCGCTAACTTCGCCGCGTTTTTTAGTCTTGGCCAGATTAGTCCGGCCGTTGGCAAGATAGGTAAGGTAAGCCTGCTTTAGCAAATCGTGATTTTTGACTTCCAGGCCAAAGACCTTTTTGTCCAGCTTGGCCGGGGTTGTAGCCTTGGTGCCGGATTTTGTATAAGTTGCCACTGCCATTACTTGGCCTCCCTGACTAAAATAAGACCCTTGCGGGGACCGGGAACAGCGCCGCGCACGCCAATTACATTAAGCTCGGTGTCAACTAGCGCTACCTTAAGGCGCTTAACCGTGACTCTGTCGGTGCCCATGTGTCCGGCCATTTTCTTGCCTTTGAAAATGCGCTGCGGGTACATAGAGCCGATGGAGCCGGGGCGGCGATAGCTGCGCCCACCGTGAGTTTTACGACCACGTTTAAAGTTATGGCGCTTAATGGTGCCGGCAAAGCCTTTACCCTTAGTGACGCCGGTAACATCCACGCTGTCACCGACACTAAAAAGGTCGGCGCTGAGTTTCTCGCCGACCTTGGTATTTTCATCTATTTCATTAATGCGGAATTCACGGACAATCTTTGGGAGCATTCCAGAGGCCTTAAAGTGTCCGCTCTTACTCTTACCAGCCTTTTTAACCTCTTCAAAACCAAGCTGCATGGCACTGTAGCCATCTGTTTCCTCGGTTTTAACTTGCGATATAACGTTGGGAGTTGCTGAAAGCAGAGTAATAGCAAACGCTTCGCCATTGTCGCCAATGACGCTCGCCATGCCCAATTTTCTGGTAATTAATGCTTTCATCGTCCCTTTGATTAGTGGTTGGTTTATATTTATCCATACCTATTTCTTTTAGACACTCAAGCTAAAAAATCCCTGGCTTTTGCAGTTTCTACCTCTGTTGACGATAGACTTGCTAAAATTTCCAGGCACTAAAAGTCTTTGAGTTCCCTAACAGATTACCACAAGTGTTAAACTGTTGTCAATCCGTTGCGAATTTTACAATGTTAGATCGT
>DATKKU010000035.1:0-10359 GCA_035542755.1 Binatia bacterium
TTTACCCCTGTTTTTGGTAAACTAGCATCTGTTCCAGACCAATTAGTTTTATCAAAAATGCGAGATCTGAAGCGAATCGCATTTTTGGGAGGAGGAAGCGAGCTAAAGCTGAAGGTAAATTACTGATGAGTAATTTACGAAAGCTGTTACCTCGATTCCGACGAGGGCCGGTGGAGCAGCGGAGTGCTCGTCTCCCTGTCACGGAGAAGGTCGCGGGTTCAAATCCCGTCCGGCCCGCCACGAACTATGAGAAACCCCTTCGGGAGGTTTCTCATCGCGCAGGCAAAATGGAATACATTTTGTCTGGCTGCTCTTCCCGATAATATCTTACGGTTGAGCCCGTGGCGGGTTAGCCCCGCGCGGCCAGCGAGAGCTGGGCAAGGCGGAGCGCTATCCCGTCCGGCCCGCCAGGTTTTAAAATTCTAACTATATTTTTATATACGTCTTGGACGGTTTTTGATTTTTCAATTGGTCTACATAGTACGACGGGTCTTTAAGATTTATAACTATATGCTGAGCGGTTACCGTATTGCCGTCGTTAGTATTAACTTTGACTATCTGTAAACTAGGCGGCTGGCCGGCCAAAACCGGGCTGGCCAAAATTATGCCCGAGGTTTGGCCCGGCTTGAGACTAAACAAGGTATCTACAATTTCTGGCGGAACGTTAGGGTTTGATTTAGTTATGCTAAAGCCGTAATCGCCGCCGGCCGCTTTGGAGGGGTCATCAGAAACCTGCTTGGCAAGTTCACCAAAATCGGCGCCTTTCGCCAGCTGGGCAAGAGCCGCGTTTGCCCTGTCGGTGTCTGTTTTGTCTAGCTTGGCACTTACCTTTTCGGCCAGTATTTCCTGCTTTAGAACCCGCTTAAAGTCCGAGACCGACCAGCCCCAATAATCGCGTAGTACGTCGGCAAAGACTTTATTATTGCTGCCCAGGCGATTTTGCTCGCGGGCTTCTGCCAGACGCGAATCTACCTCTTTATCAGATACGCTTACGCCGTTACTTTTGGCTATAACTTTAATGTAGGCATCATTTAGCGCACTGGTGAGCGACTGCTGCCGAAGACTTTGCAGTTGATCTTTGTTAGACGAATCAAAAGTTTGCTGCTGCTGGGTTTCGTAATAGTGCAGGAAGTGTCTTAGCTGGAACAAATAATTCTCGTAGGCCACATAATTGCCGTCAACCTTAGCAACTGGAAACGGCACGACCTGAGTGACTCTATATATAAAGGTATTGTACTGGTGAAATTTATAGAGCGCAGCGGTGCAATAAATTAAAAAAGCTACGATGGTAATGCCGGCTAGGCTAAGCGTTATGGACACAATTTTGCGCTTGGAATGCTGCAGCGGATAGATATATTTGCGAGCACCTTTTAGAACCTCTTCGCGGTGCTCGGTTATGGTTTCGTTGGTGATACGGGGGACATTTTCTACAACCTGCGGCTCTTCCGGAGTTTGCAGTGGGTTAAGCGCCATAGCCCGCTCAGCCACGTTATCGGGAATAATGTCGCGGACTTTTTGAACGTGCCGCTGTCTAATTTTTCTGAATTTCTTATTAGCCATCTAACCTTTAGTTATCTTCGTTTGAGAGGGGCCTTTGCGTGGGATGCACACCTAGCTCGCGCAAAATGTGGACCATCTTTTTCTGAACACGAGCCGGATGATGCACATCGTGGATAATCAAATCTCCCACGTAAGTTTGCACAACTATTGTACCAAACCCCAGCAGCGTTTCCTCCAGACCAACGATTTGGTAGTTTATCATTTGAATTTGCTCCAGGCCGAGGTCTACCACATTAATTTGCAGCAAGCTGCGAGTTTGCTGGATAAAACGCTGGCTGGTCATTACGTAGACGCTAAAGTACCAGCGCACCCAGAACGGAAACATAATAATAATGCCGACTGCTGCGCCCACCAGCAAGCTGACAAAAAAGAAGTTCATGGTAGGCGGATCTTTTGAGTCAACGGCTGTAAGCAGGAGCGTATATAAGGGGCCAATCAGCAGTGCCAGCATGCCAAAAATTAGTCCCTTGCGCATGACAATCGGGTGTTTGCGAAAGACCAGAAGAACTTCTTCTTCCTCAAACTGTTCTTTGAAATGCTTTTTCTTTTTGGCCTCATGCTTGTCGCTTGCTTCAGCCGGTTTTGCGTTCATGGCTATATTGTAGCGAAAAATCAGCCTAAAGGTATTAGAATAAGCTTAAGGTTTGGTAAGATTGGTTGCATATCGTCATACGCCTAAACGCTATCAACGCTTAGCTTTATCCGAGCCGCTAAGACTATGAGCAAGTTGCAAAACATAAATAAATATAAGTTAGAGCTGGTTAGCTTCGTCGTCGGCTTTGTGGTGCTGACTTTTGAACTGGTCGCCGTTAGGATTATTGCCCCTTATATTGGTACCACTGTGTATACCTGGACCAGTATCATTGGCGTAATCTTAGCATCGCTGGCCATTGGCTATGCGCTGGGAGGATATATAGCCGATAAAAGAAAAAGCTCCGACGACATTGCCCTGCTTTTACTTTCTGCCGCTACAGCCATTTTTATAGTAAACATAACAAAAGACTGGCTGCTATTTCATATTGGCGGCAATTCACTTGGCACGAAGTGGCAGTCGCTGATAGCCAGCCTGGTGCTGTTTGCGCTGCCCACGATTGCACTTGGTGCTGTGTCCCCGTATTTGGCGCGCTTGAGCCTTAGCGGCTTGAGTTCAAGCGGTCGGCGCATAGCCAGAATCAATGCCGCGGGAGCGCTGGGCTCGCTAGCTGGCGTATTTCTGACCGGTTACCTGCTTTTTGAACTGCTAGGCACGCGGAATATTTTGAGCATGCTGGTGATAATTCTTGTGGCTTGCAGCTATTTAATGAGCAGGTGGCGATTTTTAGTGGTGCAGATTACGCTAATTTGGCTGGCAGGATTTACGATAATATTTCCACCAAAGATTCACACTTTTGGGCTGCAAAGTGATATTGATACCAGCTACTCTCGGGTTCAGGTATTCAATCGTTACTTGGATGGGCGACCTACAAGAATTCTGAGCACCGACCCCGGGGCTTGGCAGTCGGGAGTTTATTTGGATGGCAGGCCCGGACTGGCCTTTGACTACATAAGGGCCTTTGACTATGCTTCCAGGTTGTCTCCGGCCGGTAAAGATTACCTGGTTATCGGCGGCGGAGCCTTTAGCCTGCCGGCGCATTTAGCCGCAAGCAACCCCGGTGTGGGAGTTGATACTGTAGAAATTGATGGCCAGTTACAGACCATAAGCAAGCAGTACTTTGGCCTTCAGCCGACCGCCAACCTTAAAATTATAACTTCCGATGGCCGGCAATATTTGAATCAAAATCAAAAGAAGTACGGCATGATTTTTGTGGATGCATTTTCTAATATCACACCCCCTTTCCAGCTATTTAGCGAACAGGCTGTTGAGAGAATTAGAGCTTCCCTGGTACCGGGTGGAGTTGTGGCCGTAAACATAATCTCGGCAGTAAATGGACCACGGTCGGGAATGCTTGATGCCATTGATAAGACTTACCTAAAGGTCTTTCCAGATAGCGCAGTCTTTAAAGTTGATAGCGCAAAAGCTTCAGCTTTACCACAAAACTTATTGCTGCTTGCTAGTACCAAGCCGTTGAACGAGGCTACAGTGTCTAAGGCTAAAGCCGTCAACCAAGAATCGGCGTTAGTCTTTGGCAAAGTGCAGACGGTTGATTATAATTCCGGACGGCTTTTGACTGATGATTTTGCGCCCATTGAAAGTTTGGCAGCCAAGGACTTCTAGAAAGATTATCTGACCGGCTGTCCTTGGGTAAGCACAACAGTGTAGCGAAAAATAGCTTTAAGGTTTAGGCTGGTCTTACCAATTCTGCGAAGTACTGCATCAATGCAGTACTTTACAAAAAATGACAGGAGGAGGCGACCCCAGGCCGAAAGTAAGTTAGAATACTAACTTGCGGAGGTCGAAGCGACTCCGACAAGCCCCTGTAGTTCAATGGATAAAATAATTCCGTCCTAAGGAAAAGCTAGAGGTTCGAATCCTCTCGGGGGCACCACGTCAGAGTTAATACCGACCCTGCAAGAAAATTTGACAATCAAGTGGTCAAATTTTAGCAGGGTTTTTATTACTCTTCCTTTCCGTTTTACGCAACTCCGCGTAAAACGGGTAAAGATAGGTTATTACTGAGTTAGGTGTTCGTGAGCAGTCTTATACTCAAATAGTTCGTCCGGTTTAAACCAGTGCTCTACTTCCTGTTTGGCTTCTTTAGAATCGCCAGAGGCGTGAACCAGGTTGGGCAAGCCCTTATTGTGTTCGTTGGCGTGAGAGAAGCTCATGTGAGCATAATCGCCTCTGATGGTCCCGGGAGCTGCCGATTTTGGCTCGGTATCGCCAACCATTTTGCGGACCAACTCTACCGCATCTACCCCTTCCAGGACAAAAGCTACGACCGGGCCGCTCATCATAAATTCGCTGTTTTTGGCCAGCACGTCTTCGCCCCTGCGGGAGCCCAAGCCGCTGATTGTTTCGTAGTGGTGGTGGTAGTGTGCTTCGTCTGGGCTGAGCATTTTCATGCCAACAATTTTCAGGCCAGCGCGTTCAAAGCGAGAAATAATTTCTCCGGATAGACCGCGCTTTAGGGCGTCGGGCTTTAATATAACAAGTGTTTTTTCCATGCATTTTTCCTTAATTTAATGCTAGTTTAACAGATGTAGAGCATTGATACAAGTTGAATAATTTTTGTGCTCATGGGCAGGTTTTAGGCCTATTTTGTTAGAATAAAGCATATGCCCTATGAACAAGCAGTAACTCAGTTTCTAGAATATTTGGAGCTGGAACAAAACCGCTCCAGTAAGACAATTGAAAACTATAGCCACTACTTGACTCGGCTTAGCGACTTTGCCGGCGACATAAAACTTGCTGATATTGATGTTGAGCTGGTTAGAAAGTGGCGACTTTGGCTTAACCGACTAGGCACTAACACCAGTGACGAGCTGTCTAAGATTACTCAAAACTACCATTTGATTGCGCTCCGAAGTTTTTTACGTTTCTGCGCCAAGCGGGGTTACACTGCCCTGGCGCCCGATAAAATAGAGCTGGCGCGTACAACACGGCCGCAAGTTACTTTTCTTAATCCAGAAGAGGTTGAGAACCTATTTAGTCAGCCGGATATTTCAAAACTAAACGGCCTTAGAGACCGGGCAATACTAGAGTTGCTATTTTCCAGCGGACTACGGATATCTGAACTTGTCGGCTTAGACCGTGACCACATTAACTTAAAACGCCGTGAGTTTATGGTGCGCGGCAAAGGCCAAAAAGACAGACCGATATTTATCAGCCAAGAGGCTGCCAATTGGATTTCTAGATATTTAGACAAGCGTCAGGATAATGTAAAAGCCCTATTTATAAGGTACGGCGGCAGTAAAAAGGTTGACTTAACCGGTAATTATCACCGGCTAACGGCTAGGAGTATCCAGAGGATGGTGGCCCGCTATGCCCGTCTTGCTGGTATTACCAAACACGTCAGCCCACATACCCTGCGCCACTCTTTCGCGACGGATTTACTAATGAATGGGGCCGACCTGCGCAGCGTTCAGGCAATGCTGGGCCACAGTAATATTGCCACCACACAAATTTATACTCACGTCACTGACCCGCACCTTAAAGAAGTGCACGACAAGTTTCAATCTAAACGTAAGTAATTTCTTTTTCTACCATTCTGTTATAAAAAATAGCTAGACTTTCTCTTGGTCAAGTAGCGCCATAGTTTGGCGCAAGTGCCTTAAAAACTCGCGAGATGGAGGTGGACAGTGTTTGGAAATCGTAAGCTGTTGGCGTGGACAGCCGTGTCTGCATCCACCTGCGTGCTTGCGGGCTTTTCGGTGCACCCAGCCAGAACAGCGACGCAAAAGTGTCCGGACATCCTTGTAATTGACATGCATGGCTCGGGCTATCAGGCTTATTGGCTGACGTCAACTGGCGGCAGTATGAAATACGCACTGCAAGTACTCCTCAAGCCAGAACGAGTGTCCATAATGGCAGTGCCGTTTGCCGCCGTCGGTGGACCAACGGCACTGCTTGGCGCGGCCCTGAAGGCACCAGCTAGCTATTACAAATCGGTTACCAGAATGAAAAACTGGCTACGTAGCGAGCTGGTCTCGCTACGCACAAGGTGTCCTGACACCAAGGTCATCTTGGAGGGTCACAGTCAGGGAGCACAAGCCGCCGGTGATGTGTATCAGGAACGGCACTGGCCCAATGTCGCTGCGGTAGTTCTTTTCGGTGATCCGTACTACAACCATGCTGACTCATCGGACCGTTTCGGCCTGAACGTGTCAGCCAACCGAAGAATCAAGACCAAGCTGGACGGAGCGCTTGGAACAAGGCGGCCCTTCAACAACAAGGCCGTTCTGTCATTCTGCCATCAAGAGGACCCGATTTGTCAGGCTCCACTGAGCGCCTACGAGCTAATTCGCTTCAGAACGACTCAGCACGGCAACTATTCAGAATGGGGCGAGACTGAGCAGGCGGCCCATTACCTCATCAACAACGGTTTGCTTGGCAACGTAAAGCTAGCGGCCAGTAAATGGCCGACTAATCGCGATGACGGATCGCCTGCGCTTTTCCACTCCGCTGACAGCCATGGTAGCGGCGCGCAGGTATGGTCCAGCTGTAGTCCGAACTACTGCCTTGTGGGCAACGGAGATCTAGTCTTCGTCTATCAACTGGCAGGAATGGAACTTGTGGCCATAGTGAATGAGGACGAAGACCCACACGGAATGCTGCAACTTGAGCAGATTCCAGAAAAAGACATTGAACAGCTGTTGAGGCACTAGGCAGCTTGGGCGCAGGGCGGCTCTCAGCCGCCCTGCGCCCTGCACCAACCAAGAGAAGGTCTACTAATCAGTAAAATGGCTATTTAACTTTCAGGGGCTAAGTGTAATAATTAAGCTTAACTGTTAAGAAGTTTTATGGATAGACCCCAACAAGCTCAACCTAAGAAATTTAACTGGACAATATTGGTTGTTACTTTAATCGTGATAGCTGTCATTGGCTCTATAGGATGGCATGCCCACGACAAAAACCATACTAATACGTCAACTAAAGCAGCATTAAACGTGCCGACCGGATGGTCTCTGTTTAAGAGCGCTGCTTATGGCTTCCAGCTGACCTACCCGTCTGATTGGGGCCAGGCATCCGCTACTAAAACAGCCTTGCAAAAAGGAAATTCTTATGTTGTCAGTTTTAGCCAGAATCAGATGGACAATGCACCTCCAAAACATACTATAACAATATATATGGAGTCAGAAGACGCCCAAACAAAGGCCTGCAACAGCGATAAAACCCAGTGCAGTACAAGTAGCGCAGAGACCAAAAACTCAATAGATGAGTTTATGAAAGGCAACAATCATAAAAATACCATAGAGATGGACGATAACTCCTACGCAATTTTAATTCCGGCAGAAAGTCAAATATCAAGCGGCGTGTCGATTCACAGAATCGTAAGCTTGCCGTCTATAAACTCCAGCGCTGCTATAGCAAACTACTACATAATAAACAGCCCGCCATGTACTGACAGCATGGTGATATCGGATGGTCCTGGATGTGTACCACAAGCTGACCTAGGCAAGGTTAGTCAAACCTTAAAAAGTCTACAGTCTATATAAGCATAAGCAATTTTCTTTTTAGCACAAATATTGTAAGGTGTGTGTACGATCTTCCTCTTTGGGAGAGGTCTTGAAGCGCTAATTTTTGCGCTCGGTCTTTCACAATAAGTCTACTTCTTAAATCGATTATATTATCGGGGAGAACAGGTGGTTATTTGTTTAGCCCCCTGCTCTCCCTGATGGTAAAAATCGAAACTCAACCGAAAGGATAGGTGATCCCTGTGTTTGGGACACTCCGCAAGGCGCTTTTCGTGGCGCTGGTCCTCACGTGCCTCGTTGTCGCGCCCGCGACGACCCAGGCTCGGGGAACGGACACGGCGCAGACGGTCATTGCCACGCAAAGTGGCCGGCTGACGCTCAACGGCGTCAAGTTCCTGCCCATCATGTGGCAGGCCTCAACAACGTGCCCGGACAAGACCACAATCGACCAGCTGGTCAACATGGGCGTGACGGGCGCCGAACACGACTTGCTCGGCTGCAACGGGGCCGGAGACGACCCGGCTACCTTGCACGCGGCCCTGGCCGGCCGACTGTGGTGGTACGAGCGTTCGGACATGCAGCAGCTGCAGGGTCTGCCAGAGATGGTGGACTGGCAGGCCAATAACGCCACCTTCTACACCGACGGTCAAACCATGGTGGGATGCGGCAGTAAGACCACGACCGCGCTCTACGCCAAGCTGGTGCCGATGGTGCGCGTCGAACAGGTGGTCTATCAGGTCTTGGCGCGGGAAAACCTCGGGCCTACCTACACGAACTGCCTGAACGGCTCGCGGCTTGCGGCGCTGTTCTGGACAGCCATGGTGGCTGGGGCAGACGGCTTTGAATACTCAACCAACCTGCCGTGGGACAACAAACAGCAGTTCGATGTGACGACTGAAGTCCAGAGCGAGGCCAAGGTCCTGGCGGCTCAGCTGGCAGTACTCCAGCCGGCGTTGGTAGCAGCACCGGTGGGCTACCGCATCAAGGGCAGTACAACCGTCAAAGCGACGGTGAGACGCCAAGGGAATACCACCTACCTGGTGGCCGTCAACACTGGCTCCACGCCGGCGACGATGACGTTTACCATCCCGAGCATCAAAAGCACGGTGGCCAGTCTGCCGTGGGAGCACCGCAACGTCAAGGTGGTCAAACGAACGCTGAGCGACAAGTTCGCACCTCTGGCCGTGCACATCTACAAGTTCCTGCCGGCCAAGAAGACCAAGAAGAAGTAAGGAAGACGAATGGTTCAGCAGGCGGCCTTACCGCCGCCTGCTGAACCAAAAAAATTTATAAATTAACAATACATGAGTTAGTTTTAAGCCTGGTAGCTAGCCAGACCAGGAGTCACTGGCAGACCTGCCTCCCAGCCCAGTACAAATCAAGGTTAGATTGGCGGATGCGCCAATCCAGCCAGTTTCTCCCCCACTGCCAGAGGTAGTAGCCCCGGCAGGACTACTATTTATACCTGAGCCGTTTGATTTTACCACACACGAAACACTGCCGTTGACTTGCTTAGCGCCCCAATCATACCCGCAGACAGTTACAGAATGTACGCCGTCTGCGCATACAGCAGGATTATAAATCAATGGGTTGCCCCCTCCGCACCACCAGGTTTGATCAAACCAGTTGCCAGGACTACTGCATTCTGGCATTTGATACACCGGTCCCGTTACATTCCAGTCAGTAATAACTACCGGGGAATAGTTTACAGTTCCGCACTGTTGACCGCTATCGGCAATCATGCCCCAGGGATCAACGCCCGATCTAAATTGTACGCAGTAACTTCCGGGGTTCAAGCTTACACTGCCCCCCGTGCCTACCCAACCACCGCTGCCGATGGACCCACAGTTAATGCCTGAGCAGTTATAAAGTTGGTAGTAACCGCTGCCTGGAGACACATCCGGGCATGTACCACTCCACGACAATGCTCCAGTTCCGTCACCGTTGTCAGTGATGCTTGCGCTAGCATGGCAAGTGGGCGGCAGGAGCTGGCCGTTACCGCCACCGCCATAGTTGAGAGTGTAGGTGGAAGAGCTGCTACGCCCAACCGGGTCTGTGCAAGTCATAGTATAAGAACGGTTTATCTGCTGGTTCCAAGTAGTGTAGTTGGTCCGACTGCCAGAAGCCGGTACGCCCGAATATGCTACCGGGCTGGAGTCTGCCCAATCACCAGAGAAAGTACAACCTGTGGCATTGATAACTGACCAACTGATATTGAAAGAGTCACCGGCGTGTACCGAACCCGGTCCACTCAGAGATACAGAAGGCGGCGGCCAGGCGCTAACCGTCCTGGTGGCACTAAAGTTATAGTTGGTGGTATTGTTGCCACCCTGCACTCCACCGCCGACCCTAGAACAAGTTAGGGTGTAATCAGTTTTTACAGAAACATTCAGCGCCGAATAACTGCCGGTATTGCCCTTTTGCTGGGTTAGCGGCACGCTGCCGGGCGGCCAGCTGGAAGTACAGGTGGTAGAATCATCAACCTTCCAGGCAATTGTGGAGTTGTTGGGCGCCGCCGGTATATAAAGCACGCCGTTATACGTAGAGCCCGAAGGCGTAACGTCTTGGCTGTCGCGAGTTGCCGCCACGTACGGACCGGTGTTTTTTACATAGTCCTGTCCGGAAATGGTCAGAGCAATCGCCGGATAGTCAAAAGCCGTGTTGGGCGAGTCGTGACAAATGCTGTTGGGCTCGTCATAACTTATGTAGTTATAGATGCTAGTT